>PLEB01000234.1 GCA_003136915.1 Chitinophagaceae bacterium | reverse complement strand
CTCAGCCCCGAGTTGAGACTGTTGCTTGCTACGGGATTTTGCGGAGGCTATACAACCTTCTCCGCTTTCGCTTCTGAAAATATCAGCCTGCTGCAGGAAGGCGATTTCTTTTATGCCGGGCTATATATCCTGCTAAGCGTAGTTGTTGGATTTGCTGCCGTATACCTGGGAATTTTAATTATCAAACTAATCTCATGATTTATGGAACTACAAACAGAATCCAAATTGCTGCGTATTTTCATCGGTGAGATGGATAAGATCGCTCACCGGCCTTTATATGAGGTTATCCTTTTTGAAGCTAAAAAACAAGGTTTGGCAGGATGTACTGTACTGCGCGGTATCATGTCATTTGGCGCCTCTACCCGGGTGCATACGGCCAAACTTATTGACATTTCCGAAGACCTGCCAATTATAATTGAGATCGTTGATCAGGAAGAAAAAATCAATGCTTTTGTTGAAAGGGTGGACGCATTGATGGAAAAAGCAGCCTGTGGAGGACTGATCACAATTGAAAAAGCGAGTGTATTATTATATAAACCCAGATCAAGGGGGAACGCCGATGGAAGCACCGGTCATGATAATTCCGGCGTGAAAAATTAACATCTTAATCATCATTTTTCTGTTCGTTTGATCTCACAAAAGCCGCGTGCCTGGGCACAGGTACAATTGCATCCGGTCCCTTAACGGCTTTCCATATCACTTCAGTAAATTGTCTGTCCGGGATCATGTCTTCCTTCGAAAAATCAAATGTTTCACTTTTGCGCTGCCAAACATTTTCTACCGAATTTCTTGTATTGATATCGGTTTGCAACGGTTTCGCATCAAAAGGACTAAGATCCGCTGTATCAGAAAAGCACCGCCACATAGGCATGGCCGCAGCGTCGTACTGCGTCATTGGAGGCATGCCCAGGATGAGTTCAATGGTATGAAGCATGGAGGTGGTCGAATACATGGTATGATCAACCATATGTCTTTTCACATATCCTCCGGCAATATAAGCAGGACTTCGGTGTGCATCTACATGATCAGGGCCATCCTGAGCATCATCTTCCAATACAAACACTACACTTTCCTTCCATACCGGGCTTTTGCTTAAATAATCCACAAACATGCCTACGGCCAGATCATTGTCAGCACAATGCGCAAAAGGCGTGGGACGTCCCTTTCTGAGTCCTTCCGTATGATCATTGATAATGCGCAAAGTGTTGAGGTGAGGTAGTGCGTGATGGGCAACCAAAGAATCAAAGTCCCTTTTCCACTGATCAACACGGGTGGTATCCCGTACGGTTTGATCCCAGCTGGTATAATAATGACAATAGTGCCCTTTCAGAACAGGAATATTCGGTTTGTAGTTATCTGCAAACTCTCCATAGGTCCGGTAGCTTACGCCTGCACGCGCACAGTCATTCCATATAAATCCCCCCTTGTTATTGGCGATTGCCCGGTTTCCTTCTCCGTCATAGCTTCCTCCACGGCCACCGTAGCTGGTGGGCCAGGTTTTTTCCAGATAATCTGTTGCATATGCTCCCATGCTCCAGTTATGGCCGTCTGCACTCACTTCAGCATCCACATAAAAATTATCCAGCAAAACAAATTCCCTCGCTAAAGCGTGCAGATTGGGCGTAATTTTTTCTCCAAAAATACACAGGCTGGTATCTCCATTTCCCTCTGGCAGATCCCCTAAAACCTGGTCGTAGGTCCTGTTTTCCTTTATGATGTAAAACACATATTTAATGGGTGAAGGATCTCCGATCTTCATCGGTACAGGATTGCCTTTTGCCCCGGGAGCAGTTAATTCATTTTTTTTATTGTATGGAGAATTTTCATACACCAGCCGGGAATATTTACCCAGTGCATCTAAGCCAGGTGTCTTAAAAAAACTCAGGCTGCCGACAAATAAACCGCCGATATACTGATTTTTCTTAGCAGCTTTTTGATAAGATAATGCAGCACTGGTATCAAAAGCCCTGTATTCCGGATTCGGCAGGGAAGTAAAACCTTTCCCATTGGCGACAAATACTCGGTTGCCGATTACCTTGACTGCGGTTGGGTACCAGCCGACAGGAATAAATCCCTTTGATTTGCTGGATCCCGGATGGCTTATATCGAAAACTGCCAGGCAATTATTATCTGCGTTTGCGATATACAGGGTTCTCTCATCTGAACTGAGTGCCAGGGCATTTGTTGTAGAACCGCTGGGAGAACCGGGATATAGTGCCGCATTTAGTGTTTCAATCAGATTCCTTTTTTGAATATCAATCACCGAGACACTGTTATCGTTTGCGTTGGCAACAAAAAGATATTTCCCATTTTTTGTGAGGCAAATATCATTTGGATTGTCTCCGACGCCAATACGGTCGGTTATCTTTTTCAGTTTTGTGTCATAAATTAGAATTTTATCCCCACCCCATAAAGAAATGTACAATTCCTTTTTATCGGGTGAAAGTAAACAGGTGTATCCCTCGGCGCCTAAAGGAATCGATTCCGATTTCTTCGTTTTTAAATCAACTGTATATAAGCTGTTATTTTCTTTGGTGACCACATAGAGGGTTTGAGATGCATTATCCATCTCCATACCAGCAGGAGAGATTTTTACCGGCCAGGGTTTCCCAAGTGAAATACTGTCGGCCAATACTAACTTTTTATTTACAATATGATATTTTAAAATCCGGTTATCGTTTCCTCCGGAAGCGTAGAGGTATTTGTCATCAGCACTGAAGACCAATCCCAGCCAGCTTTTCGGGATGATCACCTGGTCCAATATTCTCGGTTCCATTGGGTCTATCAACTGAATGGTTTGGGTACTCTGTCCATTATTCGTAACTGCCATCAATTTTTTTGACGGAGAAACCGCGATGTTTAGCGGAAGATCTCCAAGCGGCAGGGAACTGCCCAGGGGCGTAAGACTCCATCCGTTCGGCAAATGCACCCTTTCGGCAATGGTATCCCGCTGCGCATAGGATTTGCCTGAAAAAACAGAAAGGAATAATAAAACGAAAAAACACTTTATCCGGATCATGCAGAAATAATTTATGGCCCAAAATCGAAACGCCAACACGCTCCAGGCGATTCCCTGATAGTCGCTTCTTTAGCCTGTGTAAAATTAGGCTCCCTGTGTTAATTGAATAATAATTTTACTCCGCCGTTAGATTTATCTTTTCGGAACCCAGCCCTTCACCCGAAGCAGTTACTGTAATTGTTCCTTTAGATTTGTTTGATTGAATGACTGCGAGACACATTCCGTTGTATGCCTTATGAGATTTTGCTTTAAACGATTCATGACTAGCCTCATTCCCATTATCAACACCGATTATAGAAGCGTCGCCTTCCAGATTAAATTTGATCAACTGGTCCGCGTCCGGAACCAGGTTGCCATTTTTATCAACTATCCTTACGGTTATAAACGACAAATCGCTTCCATCGGCTTTGACGATCTTTTTGTCGGCCTGTAGTATAATTTTTTCCGGCGAGCCAGCTGTTTTTATTTCACTGACCAAAACCAGCTTTCCATCTTTCCTGGATATTGCTTTCAGGGTGCCCGGTTCATATTTCAATCTCCACATGACGTGGAGATCATCACCTGTTTTCCTTCTTAAGCCCATGGATTTTCCATTGAGAAAAAGTTCCACTTCATCCGCATGATTATAATAGGCCCAAACATCCACTACTTGTCCTTCCTTCCAATTCCAATATGGGAAAATATGTAATACCGGCTTATTCGTCCATACACTTTGATAAAGATAAAAAGCATCTTTCGGGAAACCAGCGAGATCAACGATGCCGAAATAAGAACTCCGTGAAGGCCAGCCGTAGGGCGTCGGTTCACCGATATAATCGAAACCGGTCCAGATAAACTGTCCGGATAAAAATTTGTATTTATTAATCATTTTCAAAGTCTCTTCATGCGTGGATCCCCATTCCGCAGAAGCATTATCATAAGAGGAAATAGTATTTGTAACGGTACTATCCGGCAAAACGGTGTTTGGTTTTTCTGACCAGCGCCGGATACTGTCAGATGGCATTTCATAATAACCCCTGGATTCAAAAGCAGAAACCGTTTCAGTCGCAATAAATTTTTTCCCTGGAAATCGCCCGGGGAAACCGGGATAGTTATTATGGTCATAATTGTAACCGATCAGGTCGAGGGCCCCGGATCTGATCAGTGGATTTTCCGGAAGAGGATTATTTAAAGCCGATGTAACAGGTCTTGTACTGTCGAGTGATTTTATTATGGAACCCAACTCTCTAGCTATAACCGTTCCCGAACTGTCTTTGGGAAACCATTGTTCGTTAATTTCGTTTCCAATGCTCCAGATAAAAACAGAAGGATGATTTCTGTCCCTTAGCACCTGATCTTCCAGGTCCTTCCTGTGCCATAGATCCCAGTCAAGGTGATAATCAAATTCGGTTTTTTGTTTCTTCCACATATCAAATGCTTCATCCATCACAAGAAAACCCATCCGGTCGCACAGGTCCAGCAACTCGGGTGCCGGCGGATTATGAGAAGTTCGAATGGCATTGCATCCCATGGTTTTTAATATCTCCAGCTGGCGTCTGAGGGCCGCGGTATTTACAGCGGAACCCAGGCATCCAAGATCGTGATGATCACAAACGCCTTGTATCTTCATCCATTTTCCATTGAGAGAAAATCCGTTGTTGGAATCAAATGAATAATAACGGATACCAAAGGGTGTGGTATATTCATCAGTTCCCTGACCATGAATACTTACTGTTGTTACCGCACGGTACATATAAGGATGGTCAATGGACCAGAGTTCCGGATTCGGAACATGGAAGTGCTGGGACATTTTGACCAGCGTATCTTTTACCTGACGAAAAGCAAGTCTTTCAGTAGAAACCTCTTTACCCGATGAATCTAAAATAGAAGTTGACACCGTTACGGGACTATCAAAACCTTCCGGTGCACGGAGGATCAGTTTCAGTTCTACATCCGCGTTCCTTGCAGAAATATGAGGTGTGGTGATGCAACTTCCCCAATGATCAATATAAACTTTGCCCGTTGTTACTAACCACACATTTCGGTAAATACCCGAACCTGAATACCAGCGGGAATTGGGTTGCTGCGAGTTATCTACTTTTACAGCGATTGTATTGCTTTCTTTTCCAATTTTTAGAAATGGTGTAAGCTCGTACCTGAAAGAGATGTATCCGTTTGGTCTTTTCCCCAGATAATGTCCGTTTATCCAGACCTCACTGTTACGGTAAATGCCGTCAAAGTCGATAAATATGTTCCTGTTTTTTTCTGAAGTTGGAATGCTGAATGATTTACGATACCAGCCCATGCCACCGGGCAGGGCGCCACCGCCTACGCCTGCAGGATTTTTTTCACTAAAGGGCCCTTCAATACTCCAGTCGTGGGGCAGATTTAAAGTACGCCAACCTGAATCATTGAAGTCTTCATTCCTGGCTGCGGCTTCGTCTCCCTGAAAAAATTTCCATCCTTCATTGAAGGATACCCGGCTTCTTGTGCCGGGTTGAGCAGCGGCTCCAAGTACAGTAAGCGTAAACAGCCATAAAAGTATTTTTTTTAATCCGGAAAAAACAAAGGAATAACCAGTACTCATTTTGAGTTTATTTGGTATAAATATAAACACAGTTCAAATAAGAGCTATTGCAGATTATGCTCCGGCGCTTCAACATAACCCTTGTCAATAAATTTCATAAAACCCAGAAGTGCCCCCCAAAAATAAAAAGGATCACTGTTAACTCCTTGTTCCCCGCCTCTTCCTGTTATGGCATTATAATTTTCACAGACCAGGTGATCCGTTTTCCAGTTCTTTAATAACAGGGCCCCTGATTTTTCAAGCAATACCTTAGAGGCTTCATCGAGAT
>PLEB01000080.1 GCA_003136915.1 Chitinophagaceae bacterium | reverse complement strand
ATAATTAATGTGAAAATGTGGAAATGTGGAAATGTGATAATGTGCTAATGTAAAACTACATGATCAATGTGGAAATGTTATAATGTGCTAATATAAAACGACAAAGGCCGGAATTATTAGTCTAATAGAACAAAGTCTCCGGTCTTCCATTTCCACATTATCACATTTCCACATTTTCACATCTCCTTCCACATTATCACATTTCCACATTATCACATTATATATTCCTATTTTTGACAGCGTGGGATTATTAGATAGAATTTTCAAGGGAGATTCGTCTATTGTTTCATTCCGAAAACAATTGCGAAATATTCTGGGTTTTGTGCCTGGTAATGCAGTATTGTATAAAACAGCCCTTACACACCGCTCGGTAAAGGAAAGTTCCGACCAGAATAATGAAAGACTTGAATACCTCGGAGACGCAATTCTGAGTGCAGTCATTGCCGATTTTCTTTTCAAAAAATATCCATATAAAGAAGAAGGATTCCTGACGGAAATGCGGAGCAAAATGGTGAACCGCGTTCAGCTAAATGATATTGCGGTAAAAATGGGTCTCCGTAAAATAAGTTACTTCAACAAATTTGACGGCTCTCTGAAGATGAGTCAGATTTTTGGGAATACGCTCGAGGCTGTGGTTGGTGCTATTTATCTAGATAAGGGCTACGACAAAACCCGGCAATGGATCATGGAGCGCATCATTCAGCCCTACCTTTTTATGGAGGATCTGGAAAACCTCGAGATTAATCATAAGAATAAACTTTATGGTTGGGCTAATAAGAATGGCAAAAACCTGGAGTTTGAAACGCTGGATGAACATATGGAAGGAGGCCGCCGACTGTTTACCGTTGGCGCCGTGGTAAATGGTGAACTCATCGCGCAGGGGCGCGCTTATAATAAAAAAGATGCGAGCCAGATCGCGGCCCAGCAGGCAATGGAAAAGTTGGGTCTTAATAAGGTTGATGGAGTGGATGAGGGATGATTGAGGGTTATGGGTTATGAGGTATGAATTATGGAACCATCAACCCTTTCATCAACCCTCTCCATGCACAACTCAATCAACACGCCGTTAGAAGATTTCGGATGAAGAAAACAAACCATCTTATTATCCGCGCCGCGAACCGGCTTGTCTTGTAACAAATGAAATCCTGCTGCGGAAAGCCTTTTCATTTCGGCTTCAATATCGTCAACGGCTAATGCAATATGATGCAAACCCTCTCCAAACCGCTCCACATAGCGGGCTATAATACCTGAAGGATCAGTGCTTTCCAGCAATTCCAGCTTATTGCCACCAAGCGCAAAAAACGCTGTATTTACTCCTTCCGACTCTACCCTTTCCACCTTGTAACAGGACCGGTCAAGCAGTTTTTCAAACAAGGGAATCGAATCGGCCAGGCTTTTTACGGCAATGCCGACGTGTTCGATCTTTTGCATTTACAAATATCATTAAAAGACCGAAATAAAGGGTTGACAGTTGACGGTTGACGGTTGACGGAGTTTAATTGCGAACCCGCACCTGATGTCGGTCAACCGTCAACTGTCAACCGTCAACTGTCTTTCGGTCTCCTGATATTTAAGTAATTTTGCATGTTATGCTCAAATTGCCCATTTACCTCGATCACAATGCCACTACGCCATGCGACCCGCGGGTATTGGAGGCCATGATACCTTATTTTACCAAACTCTTTGGCAATGCTGCAAGCCGTAATCATCCGTTTGGCTGGCAGGCGGCCGAGGCTGTGGAATTTGCCAGGGAACAAGTGGCTGCGCTGATCCATGCCGATCCTGCAGAGATTGTATTTACTTCAGGTGCCACGGAAGCCGATAATCTTGCGATAAAGGGAGTTGCCGATATGTATGCGGCCAGGGGCAATCATATCATAACTGTGGCCACTGAACATAAAGCTGTATTGGATACCTGCAGGCATTTGGAAAAAATGGGCGCCGATATTACCTGGCTTTCCGTTAAACCCGATGGTCTCGTTGATTTGGATGAGCTGGAAAAAGCAATCAGGCCGAACACTGTACTGATCGCAATCATGTATGCGAACAATGAAACCGGCGTTATACAACCGGTCAGGGCCATCAGCGAGATTGCAAAGCGGCATGGAGTTCTTTTTTTTACTGATGCAACTCAGGCCGTGGGGAAAATTCCCGTAGATGTCATCCGGGATGGTATAGATATCATGGCGCTTTCTGCACATAAGATTTACGGGCCCAAAGGCGTTGGAGCTTTATATGTCCGGAGAAAAAATCCGCGTGTTCGACTCACTGCCCAGATGGATGGCGGCGGCCACGAGCGAGGCATGCGCAGCGGCACCCTGAATGTACCGGCCATTGTGGGATTGGGGAAGGCCTGTGAGATTTGTACACTTGAAATGGAGAATGATAACAAAAGGATAAGGACATTGCGCGATAAACTGGAGAATGGCTTGCTGAAGATCGAGGGAGCGGTCCTGAACGGAAATAAAATATTCCGTCTGCCCCAGGTCTGTAATATTTCGTTCAGGAACGCAGATGAAAACGCACTGATGATATCCCTGAGTAAAGAAATTGCATTATCATCCGGTTCGGCTTGTACATCTGCCTCGCCCGAGCCCAGCTATGTGCTGAAAGCTATGGGATTGGATGATGAGTTGGCAAAGCCTTCACTCCGGTTCGGACTTGGAAAATATACGACAGCTGAGGAAATTGACTTTACGATTGAGCGGGTAGGAGAGGTGGTGAGAGAGAAATGTGAAAATGTGTAAATGTGAAAATGTGTAAATGGAGGGCCTTCATTTTTACATTTACACATTCTTCAAATTATAAATTTAAAATATCAAGCATCATGATTTTCGTTTCTGAAAAAGCAAAAGAAAAGGTGAGGCGCCTTATGGAAGATGCGGCTATTGCCGATAAGCCGGATTATTTTTTAAGGGTATCCGTTGTGAGCGGGGGTTGTTCGGGATTGAGTTATAAAATGGATTTTGATAATGTAAAGAAACCAATGGACCAGGAGTTCGAAGACAAGGGCGTGAAAGTGGTCACAGACCTGAAAAGTTTTCTATACCTCGTCAATACAACGCTTGATTTTTCTGAAGGCTTGAATGGGAAAGGATTTTACTTCAACAACCCCAATGCGAGCAGATCCTGCGCCTGCGGTGAAAGCTTTGCGGTTTAGCCTCACGCCATTATCCATAATTTTTTCGTTGCCTGTTGC
>PLEB01000188.1 GCA_003136915.1 Chitinophagaceae bacterium | reverse complement strand
ACCATATCATTCACTTCCTTGGCTATGCGCAGAAACTCTCCCTGAAGTTTGTGATTTCCGATTTGGAGCGGCATTTCTTCTGAAAGATCGCCCTTGGCGACGGACCCTATCACATGGGCGATTTCAATGGTCGGATGAACGAGGTTTGAAATCAGTTCATTGATGGAATCAACACCACTGCTCCATTGTCCCCTGGCAATCCTCGGAAGTATAATGCGGTGGGAAAGGTTTCCCTGGCGTCCGATAATATTACCCGCTTTGGTTAATTCCAGCATGAGACCCTCATTCAGCGAGATGATCTCGTTCATGGTATCGCATATCTTACCGTCAAGACCCAGCAGATCAACGGGCATGCGCACACTGAAATTGCCATTCCGCATCTGCGCCAAAACGCGGAGCAATTCACGGTTGTCCAGCGATGAAGGATGGTCGGTCTGCCCGTTGCCATTCCCGTTGGAATTGGAACCCGTTTTATTGCGGGATTTCAATCCTGTCTTTGTGGTACCATTTAAGGTAATTGGTATTTTGTCCTTTGCAGAATTTTTGCCGGGCTGGGTAGTTGGGCCGTCGGCCTTTTGTTTTTTACCAATCATAAAATAGATCTTGGGAAGTGTTTTATATTAATCCGCTTATCTTTATTTTATTTGTGAAAAGGAAAAGACCATTACGCAATCTTTCTTGCTATGCCTGCCCCTGAACTGAACCAAGATAAAAAAGAATCGTTACGCAAAAAATATCTGTTTCTTGCAGAAGACGACGATGATGATGTAGAAATTTTACTCGAGTCGATGCAAAAATTAGACCAACAAATAGATGTATTTGTGCTTAAAAACGGACAGCAAACACTGTCTTATTTAGAATCCCTTCCGGAAGAACGAATTCCAGGACTTATCCTATTAGATTATAATCTTCCGGAGATCAACGGTTACCAAATATTGATCACATTAGCCAGGCTGGATAAATATAAATCTGTTCCAAAAATAATCTGGAGCACCTCAAATTCGCCATTTCATATTAAGGAATGCCTTGATTCTGGCGCCCTTAATTATTTCGTTAAACCATCCGAAATTACGGGGTTTTATTTATTTGCAAAAGAAATCATAGACATTTTGCATTCCCCGTAAGCATATTTTAACAAGGAGCCGTTACGCGGTATTTTGATAAGCGGTGATTGACCTTAGTTATCCACAATTTCCAGAAGTAAAAATGAACCCATGCTTAAAAATTATTTAAAAGTTGCCCTGCGAAATCTCTGGAAGGAGAAACTGGTATCTTCTATAAGTCTGGTTGGCGTTGCCATGGCCATGGCCTGCTGTTTACTCATCCTGATTTACATCAGGGAAGAGTTCAGCTATAATGAATTCAATCCGGAGATAAATAATATTTACCGGGTTAAATGGAATTTGAAAGGCGATGGCAATCCGGTTTCCTATGCAACTACACCCGTGTCCTTGGGGCCGGCAATTGCCCATGATCTGGCGCAGGCGGAAAGGGTTTCCAGAATATATCAGCGAAGTGGTCAGATGCAGATGCAGGATGACGGAAATTCTAAAATTCCCGAAAAAAAATTCCAGGAGCAGCAGGTCTATTTTACTGACAATGCGTTTTTCCAGGTGTTCAGCACCAGGTTTCTTAGCGGCAGGCCCGAATCCGCACTCCGTTCAGTGAATTCGGTTGTGATCACGGATGAAATGGCCACCAAGTATTTCGGGAACATTGATCCGGTGGGCAGAACTCTTTATTATGATAATAAAACCTTACTAAATGTAACCGGGGTGGTGCGTAAAATGCCGTCGAATTCAGATATAAGCTTTGATTTCTTAATTTCCTTCGAGACCTTGTTTCTAGTGGAGAACAAGGGGATTTCCGATTTCCTGAAAACAGACTGGAATTACAATCCCTGCAATACATTTATTTTGTTGAAGCATGGAGCTAGTCCCGTTCAGTTGGAAACAGGATTAAGCCGCCTGCTTCTGAAATATGGGGATGAAAGGGCGCAGCATTTATATTCGGTTTCGATCGATCCTTTGCGTCGCATGCATCTGTATTCAGCTTCCGTAATCGGCAACCCGTCAACGGGTAATATCACCTACGTGTATATATTTTCTGTGATCGCATTGCTCATTCTTTTCACTGCTCATGTAAATTATATTAATCTGGCAATTGCACGCTCCATGAACCGTTCCAGGGAAGTAGGCATGCGCAAGATCATGGGAGCAGGGAAAACGCAATTGGCGGGCCAGTTTATCTGTGAAAATTTGCTGGCAGGTTTTTTTGCTTACCTGCTTGCCCTATTCCTGTGCTGGCTTGCCGTGCCTGTCCTGAACCAACTAACCGGTAAGCAACTGACACTTTTATCCTGGTTGACCGTTCCAAACATGGTTTTATTTTCCATGATCTTTTTTTGCAGCAGTTTACTTGCCGGGCTTTATCCTGCTTTTTTTATTACGCGTTTCGGTCTTGTCCGGGCTATCAGCAGAAAATCAGGAGAAGCAGGGTCGCGCAATATTTTGAGGAAGACCCTGCTGGTCACACAATTTTGCATATCTGTCTTACTTATTATTGGAACCATCGTTATTTATCAGCAGGTAGCCTATCTCCACAATAAACCACTCGGATTTCAAAAAGAGCAAATGGTTACTGTGCCCATTTTTGGGAGCGGGGCTTCCAGCATCGGCTATGGTGTTGATGCGCCCATCCGTCAACGCATGATTGTATTTACCAATGAACTCCTGAAATATTACCGGATTAAGGCTGCATCTGCCGCTTCAGGTCTTCCAGGCCAGGGTTTTGTCAGGGGTCTTGTCATTCCTCAAGGCTATTCAGGTAAGGATAATATTTTCGTGCCCTGGGTATCGGTTGATTACAATTTTATCTCCACTTTGAAAATTCCGATTGTTGCAGGAAGAGATTTTTCCAAGGCAACCGGTACGGACCACTTAAAGGCTTTCATCATCAGCGAATCAGCCGTACGTTCATTTAATTGGAAGAACCCGCAGGACGCCATTGGAAAAAGCATTATTCGGGGAGATGAGCAGGATGGAAAAAAAGGCCAGGTGATCGGCGTCATTAAGGATTTCAATTTTAATCCGCTCGATCAGCCGATGCAACCCTTAATTATGGATGTGAATGTTCCTCGGTTCACTCAATTTGCCATTAGCATACAAGCCGATCACCTCCCGCAAACAATTGCTTTTATCAAACAAACCTGGGAGCAGGTATTTCCGGAGCGTGTATTCGAGTACAGCTTTCTGGACAAGGATATCAATGCACAATATCAGGACAAAGAAAACCTGGGCAAAATGATCGGCTATTTTGCAGTGATTTCCATATTGCTTTCCTGCATGGGATTATTCAGTCTAACTTCTTTTTTGACACGGCAACGTGCTCGGGAAATCGGGATTCGGAAAGTGCTTGGAGCAAGTGTTCCCCGGATCGTCGGACTTTTATCGCGGGATTTTTTATTCCTGGTGATCCTTGCCCTCCTGATTGCTTCGCCCATCGGCTGGATTGCTATGAACAGATGGCTCGATCATTATGCCTACCGGATCGATATCGCGTGGTGGATCTTTTTGCTGGCAGGCGTTTTCGTTTTTCTGGTCACCGCCCTTACGGTAAGCTATCAGTCGCTGCGTGCAGCGATTGCAAATCCGGTGGAGAGTCTGAGAATGGAATAACAGTAACCTACATGGAGAAATGTTTTAGCCGGCTTGCAACGCATTCAGCTTTGTAATCCGCTAAGCGTGGCTCTTTCCCCTTTTACTTTAAAGTGGATGAACCCTTCTGCAGCTTTTACACCCGACTGCAATCCCCTGAATTCCTCCATAGTTTTAAAAAAGTCAGCGTAAATTTCCTCCGGGTTTTGAGTCTTATGGGCAAACATGGCGGATTTTTTCTTTTCACGGACCCCGGAAATATCAACATAGTCCGGGGGCTCAAAATCCATTGTTTCACTTCCTGTATTTACTTCGTAATAATAGAGTTGAAATTGCTCTCCGGATCTTGCCCATGCATTGAATGCGAGTAAACCTGCAACTTGATGGTCCGGGTGCGTATCCAGCGGCCAGTGTGTAAATAGAATATCGGGTTTTTCAGATTGAATCAGCCTTACCATATCATCAATCCTTACCTTGTTCAGTTCCGTATTCGCATCTATCTGTCCGGCGAAAAGCGGTTTAACATTTAACAGTTTACAGGCAGTCTCTGCTTCGCGGGTTCGAAGTGAAGCAGATTCTTCATAGGATTTTGAAGGATCGCCAGCTTCCCCGCGGGTAAGGTATAAAACACTCACATGATGGCCGGCATCACTGTATCTCGCCAATGTGCCTCCGCATCCAAATTCAGGATCTCCGGGATGGGCTCCGACACACATAATATGAAGTATCTTTTCAACCTTATTCGGGAACAAACCTGAAACGGGGCTTCCTTTTGAAATTCCGCCGAACCGAGAGAAAGCAAGGGCACCTATTCCTGCGGTGGAGCGTTTTACGAACTTTCTCCGTGACGACTCATTTTTATTCATCATGATCCATTTTTATTCAACTTGACAACAAAGCCATAAATTTCATCAAGCCTGATTTATGAAACACACCCTTCTCAGGTTTTACCTTTCCTTTCCCTGAGCGGGATGACCAACTTTAATCCTGACCAGTATTCATCTACTGCGCAAACCTTTACATCAACAAGGCCGTTTGCCTGGGCTAAATCCCGGACTATATTTTCCGTAACATCGGTCGGAATTTTTGACGATTTTTTGTACCAGGAGACCCAGATAATACCATCTTCTG
>PLEB01000349.1 GCA_003136915.1 Chitinophagaceae bacterium | reverse complement strand
GCCGAATTTTTTCTCTTTGTCACTCCACCTGCCCTCTTCCACACACATGACAGAAATATACTGATCCCTGCCATCAGGAACCAGCAGGGTGTCCCGGGTGACCATGCGGTCCTGCCGGCCGCCGGAAATGATTTCTCCCGATGCCACGTAAATGGTTTTATCGGAATGATTTTGAATGCGCAGGTAGTGCACGTTTTCCGTGGAAGCCGTGCCGCGTTCGGAAACCGTAGCCATTCCTTTTTCGAGTGCTTTGCTGAGAGAAATAATGCCGGAATGGGAACCGCCCATGCCCTGTTTCGGCCGGATCGGAATAAGCTTCAGGTTTTTAAATTCTATGGCGCTGTCGTAATCAACATATACCGTTTCATAGGTAATCTGCTGAGCAAGCACTAACGCCTGGAGGCCGAATAGAAAAAAAGCGGAAAAAAAAAATTTCACCCGTGAATATACAATTTCATCAATCAACCCGCAAGATATAAGCGGGGATTAACATTTATCTTTGCATCCCATGGAAAAAAAGATCCGGGTGCGGTTTGCTCCCAGTCCCACAGGCGGTTTGCACCTTGGTGGCACAAGAACCGCGCTATATAATTATCTCTTTGCCAGGCAGAACGATGGCGATTTCATATTGCGGATTGAAGACACGGACCAGTCGCGCTTCGTTCCCGGCGCAGAAGAATACATTTATGAAACGCTGAAATGGTGCGGACTGGAACCGGATGAAAGTCCGCTCAAAGGTGGTCCTTACGGCCCCTACCGTCAAAGCGAAAGAAAAAAAATCTACCGGGAATATGCCGAGCAACTGGTGAGATCCGGAAAAGCTTATTATGCATTCGACTCTCCGGAGGAATTGGAAACCATGCGGTCAAAATACAGGACCACAGAAAACCCTAACCCACAATACGATCACAGTACCAGGGAACGTATGCGCAATTCCCTCAGTTTAACCCTGGAGGAAACGGAAAGACTGATGGCAGGTAATATACCTCACGTCATCCGGATTAAGATCCCTGAAAAGGAAACAGTGCAACTTCAGGACATNNTATTTGATACATCACTCCTGGATGATAAGGTATTGCTCAAAGCGGACGGCATGCCGACCTATCATCTTGCGGTGGTGGTGGACGATTACCTGATGAAGATCACGCATGCCTTTCGCGGAGAGGAATGGTTACCCAGCGCTCCGGTGCACGTGCTGCTCTGGAGATATTTATTCGGAGAGGACCAGATGCCGGAATGGGCACACTTTCCATTGATATTAAAACCAGATGGAAACGGAAAGCTGAGCAAGCGCGACAGTGCAAGGTTGGGTATACCCATATTTGCAATGGATTGGAAAGATCCTGCCACGGGCCAAACGATTACGGGTTTCCGGGAGACCGGTTTTTTGCCCCAGGCATTTGTAAATATGCTGGCCGTTCTGGGATGGAATGACGGAACAGAGCAGGAATTGTATTCAATGGAAGATCTGCTGGATAAATTTTCTATTGCAAAGGTGCATAAGTCCGGGGCCAGATTTAATTTCGAAAAAGCGAAATGGTTCAATCACGAATGGATCAAAAGACTTTCTCCTGAAGAACTCATGCCCCTGGTAAAGAAAATATTTGAAGAAAACAAACTGTATATCGCAAACGATTCATTGCTGATTTCCGTCATCCGCTTGATCCGCGACAGATGCAACCTGCTAAGTGATTTCTATTCCCAGGGTAAATTCTTTTTCGAAGCGCCACAGCAATGGGACCTGGATGCATTCCAACCCAAATGGAATGAAGGGAAATCAGTTTTTTTTAAGGAATACATTGGTATCCTGAAGAAGATCCCGGAATGGAACGCGACCAGTCTGGAGTCCGCTTTCAAGACGCTTGCAACAGAAAAAAATATCAAAGCAGGCGAACTTCAGCTTCCACTGCGTATAATGATGGTAGGTGAAAAAATGGGGCCCCCTGTTTTTGAAATCGCCGGAACCTTGGGAAGTGCCGAGACAATAAAAAGGATCGAAAAGCTGATAAGTTCGGTAAGTTTACCCTAACTTCTTCTCATGCAAAAAGCAAACAGGCTACTTTACTTGCTCGCTTTCGTAAAACTCATCCTGCCGTTCTTTTTGCAAAACCCTGTTTACGAACCGCACCGCGATGAATTACTGTATCTCGCAGAAGGAAACCACCTGGCATTCGGATATATGGAAGTGCCGCCGCTGCTGTCGGTCTTTGCGTGGCTAACCCATTTATTTGGCGATGGTATGTTTTGGATTAAGATCTGGCCCTCCCTGTTTGGCGCTTTTAACTTTCTACTTGCAGGAAAGATTACCGTTCATTTCGGAGGGAAATCCTACGCTATTATTCTGCTTTTCCTGAGTTTTATCTTCAGCGTATTTCTGCGTGTCCATTTTCTCTTTCAGCCAAACTTCCTCGAAGTCTTTTTCTATACGGTGATTGCTTACGGCCTGGTGCGTTACGTGCAAACTTCGGGAAATAAATGGCTTTACGTTGCGGGAATCGGCGCGGGCCTTGGGATGCTGAGTAAGTATTCGGTGGCCTTTTATCTTTTTGCCCTCTTCATCGCTCTTTTACTTACTCCGCAAAGAAAGGTATTTCGGAACAGGCATCTGTATTATGCGCTTGGAATATCCATCATCCTTTTTCTGCCCAATTTCATCTGGCAGTATACGCATCATTTTCCCGTGATCTTTCATATGAATGAACTCAGACAGCAGCAGTTACAATACGTGCCTCCTTCGTCTTTCCTTAAGGATCAGCTGCTGATGTTCTTTCCCTGTTGTATGGTATGGCTCGCGGGATTGTTTTTTTTGCTAACGGCCAGGCAGGGCCGACCTTTTTTATTCCTGGCCTGGGCCTATATCGGGGTTATCGCTATCCTGCTTTGGTTCCATGGAAAAAATTATTATGCCCTGGGACTCTATCCTGTTCTTCTGGCAATTGGTTAATATGCAATTGAAAAGTGGACCGAAATGCGACTATATTTTCTGCGCTATGTGATT
>PLEB01000152.1 GCA_003136915.1 Chitinophagaceae bacterium | reverse complement strand
AGCACCACTTTTTCAAACAAGGCCTCGGGGGAACTGAAGATCATTTTCTTGTTTCCGCCCCCACTCCAGCGCGTCAGCGCTTCTGTACGAAGCATGACATGGCTGCTGTTAAGCTGATGATATGTCTTGCCGTTCTTAAAGGAAGAGGGGAAATAGAATATATCCAACCCCTTGCAGAGATTTTCCACTGAATTGTGGAGGTAAGCGGCAGATTCGGCATCCTCACAGATGACCAGGTGGTTTAACTGGCTGGTTGTGGCCAGGTTGAAGATTCCGGACATGACAAAAGCGGGGGAGCTTCCGTGGAGGTTTTTGAGGAGGAGGTGCTGGGGACGGGACATAGTTATCCGGTCTGCCAGCTGAAAAAGGCAGGATGAATTTTCGTACAAGTTCAATAACACCTCATTACTCATCCGGTCTGCAAAGGTAAGCAACCGGCGCGTCAGTTTCGCAGTATAGAATAGGGAGGAAATGTGCTAATGTGTTAATGTGCTAATGTGTAAATGNNATTTACACATTAGCACATTTCCACATTTCCACATTAGTAGACCGCATCATAATCAACATTCACATTAACCTGTGTCATTTTATCAGGGCTTACTTTTACCGGGGCCACGTTATTCTGACCGTCGAAATAGTTGGCATAAAACAGGGCTTCTTTTTTGGTGAAAAGAGAGTACTGACCCGGGGGCAGCGTCACTGAAAAATAGCCGCTTTCGTCTGATTCGGCCGACTTGACGAACCTGGTTCTGATATTGATGTAAAAGGCAGTTTCACCCTGCCGGGTAAGCTGACTGAGGTTGGTAAGTTCGTAAATATAAAGCGTTGCGTGGATGCCTTTGGGGGGACTGAGCTTAACATCAGGAGACGGCATCCTGTTCCCTGAAACTTTGAAAATATAACCCTCGATCCCGGTTCTAGTTACCTGCCTGAATGCCGGAAACAGCAGCGCAGGAAGGAAGAGGCCAAACAAAATCAAGGTCTTTCCAGGTAGCATAACGCCAATATCTAACTGACTGGAAGATAAATCAAATAAGCCGGCGCTGATTAAAAATCTGTAATTTTAAAAGGTATTTATCATTTAATGAACCCCATGATGCCCAAGAAATTTGTACCTCTGGTTCTTCTCTCCTTTTTTATTTTTTCCAGGGTTCCGGCGCAGATAAAAACGAATGTAGAGGCCCTTAGACTTGCCGCCACGCGTTCGGCTGCCCAATACAAGGATATGGCCACCCGGTTGTTGCGCCTGTCCAAACAAAATGGCTGGCCATTGTATGTGTCCCTGAAACATGGAAACCGCGCCATATTGTATGGCATCGATCCCGGAGGTAAACCGCTTTATGTTGCTACCAATGATAATATTATTTCTGCAGCCACCATCGGAACCAATCAGCTTTGGCCCGGAGGCAGTACCGGGTTAAACCTGAATGCCTCATCAGCTGCCCTCAAAGGCAAAATTGCTCTCTGGGACGGGGGAAGTGTGTTGGGAACCCACCAGGAGTTAAATGGAAGGATCCTTCAGAAGGATCATCCTGCAGCGCTAAGCGATCACTCCACCCATGTATCCGGAACCCTGATTGCTGCGGGCGTCAACCCGGCGGCGAAAGGCATGTCTTTCGGAGCCCAGCAACTCATCGCCTACGATTATATCAACCACCTTACGGAAATGCTGGCAGAATCACCGAATCTTCTCGTTTCCAACCACTCGTATGGAACGATTGCAGGGTGGAACTTTGACACAGACAATAACCACTGGGAGTGGTATGGGAATCCCGGGGATACGGTAGATTATAAATTCGGATATTATTCCGATGAAGCCCAGGTCTGGGATTCTATTGCCTATAATGCCCCTTACTATCTTATAGTAAAATCTGCAGGGAATAACCGCGATGTAAACGGGCCTCCTGTAGGACAGCCCTATTACCGGCTCAACTCGAACGGCACACTTATCCCTGCCGGCAACCGACCTGCCGGTATCAGCAATAACGACAGTTATGATATCATACCTACCTACGGAATTGCCAAGAATATTATCTGTGTTGGAGCGGTATACCCCATTCCTGGAGGATATAGCCAGCCCGGAGATGTTGTTTTGGCGGAATTCAGCAGCTGGGGTCCATCCGACGATGGAAGAATTAAACCTGACCTCGTGGCCGATGGAGAAAATGTTTTATCCTGCATCAGCACTTCCAATGACGCCTATGCCATATACAGCGGTACGTCTATGTCCTCACCGGCAACAGCAGGATCGTCTTTCCTTCTCCAGGATTATTATTCAAAGCTTCATTCCGGAACTTTCATGCGTTCAGCGACCCTGAAAGGCATTATGATTCACACGGCAGATGAAGCCGGCCCGGCTGACGGACCGGATTACCAGTTTGGATACGGACTTGTTGATATGGTGAAGGCTGCGTCCGTGATCACGTCCAATAACACCGATCAGCTGATCCAGGAAAATAATCTTGTTAACGGAAGCTCTTATACGCTTCCGGTAGTAGCTTCCGGTAAGGGACCCCTGGTGGTGACCCTCAGCTGGACCGACCCGCCGGGAGCAGTGGACGAAGTGAATATTCTGAATAATCCCGCCCGTAAACTAATTAGTGATCTGGATCTTCGGGTCACCGGCAACAGCACCACATACATGCCCTGGGTCCTTGATCGCAGGAATCCCGGAAACCCGGCTACCACGGGTGATGATACCCTTAATAACCTGGAAAAAATTCAGATTAATAATGCCATCCCCGGAAGAGCATATTCCATACAGGTAACACACAAAGGAATACTGCAGCGGGGTGCCCAGGCCTATTCACTTATTGCGAGCGGAGTGGGCGGACAAGCCTATTGCGTGTCTGCGGCAACCAGCAGCGCCGGCACGCGCATCGACAAAGTAAACATCAGTAATATCAGCAATACCAATCCGCCGGGTTGCACTACCTATACTGACTATACCAGTCAAACCATCAACCTGCAGTCGAGTGAGAATATTCCATTTACTATTAATCTCAGCAGCTGCGACGCCAGCACTGCCCAGCGGGTCGTGAAAATTTT
>PLEB01000033.1 GCA_003136915.1 Chitinophagaceae bacterium | reverse complement strand
AATCCATCATTGACTGTTACAGATTCCCTCGGATGCGCAACCACCGTTAATTTATCGGTAACCCAGGTTTTTATTTATGGCTCAAAGGCAGACTTCAACTGGAAGCCGGTTAATATCGCTCCCGGATCTCCAGTCACTTTCTATAATAGCTCCATTACCAATTCCGGTGCAACTTTTCAATGGCATTTTTACAGCGACGGATCCAATTCAACTGATCCCGATTCGGTAGTTCATATATTCAGCAATATCGGGCTGGATACGGTTTCCCTTATTGCATCTGCAACAACTGCGGGGACCTGTGCAGACACGTCCATTCAATATGTGATTGTGAAAAACATCATCGCAACATTTACGTTCACCACGCAATATATTGACCACGCTAATTGTCCGCCCATGCTGGCAAATTTCATAAGCAATACCTATAATACAATCGGACTTCATTGGGATTTTGGAGATGGTGCCACAGCAGACAACATTCCGGATCCGAGTCATACTTATAGTCTGCCGGGAACCTACATCATTACGCTAACTGGTTTTGGCGCAAACGGAATCACGACAACCTACCAGGATTCACTCACTGTGAAGGGGCCGTTTGGAACGTTGTATTCAAGTCTGCTCCAGGCCTGCATTCCGGCAGTAGATACACTACATGCAACCGCCAGTTATGCAGGATCTTTTACCTGGGACTTCGGAGATGGAACGATTCTGACAACTTCAGATACCCTGGCGGTTCACACTTATATTCTGCCCGGACTTTTTACGCCGGCGCTGATACTGACGGACTCAACCGGGTGCCAGAGCACTTTCAAATATAATCGCCAACTGCTCATGGATACATTGCATGTTTTGTTGGGGCCCCCGATCGTTCTCTGTGATACAGGCTTCGTCTCCTTCCCTGTCAATATCCTGAGTTTTGTTGCCGATAGTCTGAATTATCCATTGGTCTATCACTGGAATTTCGGCACAGGTAATCCGGCTGATTCATCCAATCTGCTCAATCCCATTTTTGACTACAGGACTCCCGGAAATTATATAACACAGTTGCAGGTCCAATCTCCTGTTGGTTGCGTGTCCGCNNTCAAGTCTGAATCAAAGTGATGGAGATAGTGTAATTGCTCACCCTGACATGACCACGCTTTATACGGTGGAAGGTTCGGATAAATATCATTGCTTTCTTGACACCGGGAAATTCACTGTATTCGTGGATTCTCTTCCCACAGCAACGCTGCCTCCGGATATAGCGGTTTTGCCTGGGACCTCGGTGCCGATCGATTCCAAAGTAAGCGACGATGTCATCTCCTGGAAATGGACGCCTCCTGCATATCTCAGTTGCACTGACTGCCCCTCGCCTACCAGTATACCTCAGGATCCCATTACTTATAAATTAACTGTAACCACTGCCCTGGGTTGCACGGCAAGCGCCACAATTACCATCCGCATACTATGCAGCCAAAACGGAGTATATATGGCCAATGCATTCAGCCCGAATTTCGACGGGAACAATGACTATTTCTATCCTGCCGGCAGCGGAATCAGGGTTGTGAAATTTTTCCAGGTTTATTCCCGCTGGGGTCAGCTGTTGTTTTCAAGATCGGACTTTCCCCCGAATGATAAAACTTTTGGCTGGAACGGAACACTAAACGGAACTCCTCAACCTGCAGGAACATATGTGTATGTGGTAAACATGGAATGTTTTTCAGGAGAAAATTTTACGCTTAAAGGAACAGTCGAATTGTTACGATGAAAAATCAAACATCACGGCTGGCGTATTCCAGTAAGCAGGTCCAACGGACAGGTATAAAAAATCCGCTGCTGATTATTATTTTATTTATTGGAATGAAATATCCGGCGAGGGCACAGGATCCATCTTTTTCTCAGTTTTTTGCCTCGCCGCTTACGCTCAATCCTGCTTTAACGGGGAAATTTGACGGATCGGTGCGCGTTGCAGGAAATTATCGTGATCAATGGCCAACGGTAAATAAGGCCTTCATCACATCAACGGTATCCGTAGACCTGGGTATTCTGCAAAATAAACTTTCGCAGAACGACCGTTTTGGAATTGGTTTTATGGCCATGACGGATAAAACCGCAGATGGAATCCTGACGAGTAATTATTTTTCTTTTTCAACCGCTTATCAAAAGGCTATTGATGAAGATGGCCAGCACCAGATCGGTGTAGGATTTCAGGGCACATATGCAAATAAACTACTTGACGGGCCACGTCTTCGTTTTCTTGACGGATTGCAGGTTGATGGAACCTGGCTCCCATCTCCTACTGAACAGGAAAATCTGGAGCAGGTTACTGCTCATTATTTTGATATGAATGCAGGCATTTTGTACAACGGTTCCCTGAATGGTACCAATGCAGTGTTTTTTGGTGCTTCATTGTATCACCTGAACCAACCAAAGGAATCTTTCCTGGGCGTTGACAATATTACTATTCCCACCCGGTTAACCATTCATGCAGGCGGATATTTCCCATCTGCTGACAAAGGCACATCCTGGTACGTGAGCGCACTTTACAATCGACAGGCGACGGCCAGCGAATTTGTGGTGGGTGGTGCTCTGGAGTTAAGTGTCGGCGCCGATCAAAACTATCCGGTCAATTTTTATCTGGGATCCTGGGTCAGGATTAACAATGTAACCGATGCCATTATTCCTTATATCGGATTAGATTACGGAAGTTTCAATCTGGGTATGACCTACGATGTAAACGTTTCTGCATTTAAAGTTGCTTCACAGGAACGCGGAGGGGTGGAAATCTCCCTTATATACACGCTAAAGCATTCGGACGATGGCCAGTCCGTTCATGCAGTTCAATGTCCAAGGTTTTAGCTGTGGATTGCAGGGCTAAGCTCATTCTTTGATCAGATAACTGAACAAACCATCAGCATTGATATGGCCGTTTCCGAAATTGCCTACTCGAAATCATCAGGCTTCTCTCCGGATTACTCTCAACAATATCAACACAATCGCAATAACGAGTAAAATGTGGATGATTCCACCAGCGGCATATCCGAAAAAACCTATGGCCCATCCGATGATCAGGATAACGGCAATGATGTAAAGTAAGTTTCCCATCTTGTTGGTTATTTGAATTGAATAAAATAGTGCAAATCCGATGCCTTCCGAAGATATTGGGTATTTAAATTCGCAGTGGGAATTTGGTTGACGGTTGACAGTTGAC
>PLEB01000155.1 GCA_003136915.1 Chitinophagaceae bacterium | reverse complement strand
CGGGTAACTTCACCCAGCATTGTAAATTTATAGTTCAGAAAGCGGATATTATAATATGGATGTTGCAGAAAAGGTAGCAGTCGCATATCCAGCGTATCTTTCAATTCGGCCTTAGTCAATCCTTCAACATGAATAAGCCCAATTCCCTGGAACATGATATTTCCGTTTTGATCCACCTTGTATCCCGGAGCTGCAGTCGATGCACCAGGCGTTTGAGCAACGCTTGCACTTGTTGCTGCTGACAGGGATGAAGCACTAGGTGTAACGATCAGGGATTGATTATAAATTCTTGTTGCATCCGGATTATCGCTGTAAACGATAATACTCAGAATATCTCCCAGACGAATAATTGGTTCAACCGGATTTATCACGCTTAGCTTCGCTGTATCAAATGAACCTTGCATATAAACAAGGCTTCTCAGGTTGCCGCATGAACTTACCATATGCATGACCCATATACCAATAATTGGAATAATTAATTTTTTCAATACGGCAATGGAACGCATGCGTCTAGTGTATAAGGGTTGACAAATTCTTTTTATCTACTGAAGCGATCAACGTAAAGCCAATACTTTCGATAACTACTTTCACCCGATTGCCTTCTACTTTGAGCACCTTGGCCTCATGATCCATGAACAAACCGTGCCTTATGGTGACTTTGCCATCCTTTTTCAGATTTAAGGGCTCTGCAATCACGTTTTCGTATTCATTCAGAAACTTCCTAATGGTTTCGATTTCTCTTGAAGGAATTACCGCAGGTTTCCCCTGCCAATAAACAAAATTCATTACCCCCGCCGTCATCCTTACTTTGGGTTGTTCTTCCTCGTTTACTCTTGCAAAAACATAGGATTTAAACAAAGGTTCCTCCACAATTTTCATCCGGTCGCTCCATTTCTTTCGCACTTTGTTCAGAGGGCAGTAGGATTCCAGTTTTTTCTCTGTCAGCAGGGCATGGACCTTCTTCTCCCATCGGGGCTTGGTGTATATCGCATACCAATGGGAAGTTAACGCGGCCAGGGACATTTAATTTGAAATTGAATTCAAAAAAACAAGAAACCAATTAAAAAGCTTCGCCATCTCAGTCCCATGTTTTTCATGCAACCGGCTAATTATCAATGACATACCGAAAATCGTGCTCCTAACGCAAAATCCGTTCCCTAACTGATATACGAAAAAGGTGCAGGCAGCCACCTCAGTGATGACTCCCTGCACCCTTCCAAATTTTTCTCCAACTTTCAGCTATATAATAAGTCGCCAGGATCTTATTCACAGGTATTAATCTTGTTAGACGCTGACTACACTCCGCATACAGAAAGTTGCCCTTTAAACAGGGCTTCTCCCGCCATCCCCAACCGGATTGTGCCGCGTTTGCAAATATAGCTGATTTTCATTGTGGGAAACCTAAAAAAGGGGGTTGAATGCCTAATATGAAACACCGGATGCCGGGCGACAGGTATCGAACTTGATTTTTTTATTAGCCCAGGCCACGGATCCAAGGTTTCAAAACAACTTCCCCTGTTCGCCCGGCCGTTGAAACTGACTACAATCCAGTTCCCATCTTTCCGCATTTAATCCGTATAGCTCGCTGTATTTTTTGTATTGCTGGTTGACCAGTTCGGCGATGGATCCTTCGCCCCGCATGCGCACGCCCCAGCGGGAATCATTCACTTTGCCATCGTGAGCGCCTTCGATAAGGTGCCAGACCTTGTCTGCGCGATCCGGAAAATTCTTGTATAGCCAGTCGTGAAACAACAATTTAATTGCGCCGTTCAGCCGGATAAAAGTATAGGCAGAGAATGTCGCACCATTGTCGCTTGCTTCCTTCATGATGCGTTGCATTTCGTGCTCATTCAGTCCGGGTATCATGGGCCCAAGCATAACGCCCGACCTTACCCCAGCCTGGCTAAGTTCGCGAATGGTACGCAGGCGCTGACTGGCCGTAGTTGTGCGCGGCTCCATTTTCTGACGGAGGTCCTCATTGAAAGAAGTGATGGAAACCAGGATAGAAACCAGGTTTTTCTTCGCCATCTCCTGCAGCAGGTCCTTGTCACGCAGCATCCCCGCATTCTTTGTGATCATGCCGACGGGTTGGTTGAATTCATTGCAGACTTCCAGCAGTCCGCGCGTCAGGCGATAAATCTTTTCCGCCGGCTGATAGCAATCCGTATTGCCGCTCATGCCGATGGGCACGCATTCCCAGTTCGGATTCATCAGGAATTTCCGCAGCAGTTTCGGAGCATTTTTTTTCACGATGATCTTGCGTTCGAAATCCAACCCGGCGCTGTAACCCCAGTATTCATGCACGTTCCGCGCATAACAGTAAATGCAACCATGCTCACATCCGGCATAAGGATTCATGCTGTACATCATGCCCACATCCGGACTGTCCACTTTATTCACTATGGATTTCGATTCCTGCTCGATATACTGTGTAGCAATATTCGTCTCCGACCAATCATCGATGCCTTCGATATGATCCCTGTTCACCTCATCGCGCAGGAATTTATTGCGGGTATTGATTTGGGCGCCTCTTCCTTTGAGATATTCGCTGTTGATGTGCATGGACGTTGAATTGATGTTTATGGTATATGGTGGATGGTAGATGGAGTTCCAGTGCGGGCTTCATGCTTAAATCCATCCACTATCCACCATATACCATTAACGATCAAACAAACAGTTCTCCTTGTTTAATCGCAACAGGCAGATTTTGAAATTCCAGCCGTTCAACGATCTGCCAGGCTTTATCGCCATGGTGACGTTTTAGAAGGAGCATGCTGTCGGCCATAAATCTTCCGGTGAAATGTCGGTTGGAATATTCAAGCCAGCCGGATTCGTATTGCCATGGAAGAAGTTTGCTTGCCACGGTTATCTGCGGATCGTCGGTCAGATATGGTTTATGTTCATTGTCGGGCTTTAATATCCGCTGTGCCTCCCTGATCTCGCGGAGCAATTCACGAACGGGTTCGCGGGAAGTGACATTAATAAAAATAGTATGCGAAGGGTAGCTGCCGAAGTCCTTTAATTCCACCTTAAAAGGAGGAAATCCCATGGAGATAGATTTTAGCCGGTTCAGCACTCTTTCTTCCATCATTTCATATTGGCTGAACCGGGCCAGCATCAGATGTGGCTTTCCCCAAAGCGCCCGCTGACATTTATATTTTTCAGAAAATTCTTTCTTTATCTGTTGTATCCGGTTTCTCAAATCCTCATGCGGCGCGAGTACGAGCATGTATTCGTTGAGACGATAGCCGGGCATTGTTTGGATGAAGGTTTCCATTTTTTGTCTTTTTTGGTTGACAGTTGACTATTAAATAAACAATTCTTATGCCTCAAGGTTCTCAATGGTTGCTCCGGCTGTTAAATTATTATAGTATTCGGGATTAAAAATACAACAAATACTAACTTTATTAGTACAAATATACTAATAGTTTTAGTATTACCTATTATTTTTTGAGTAAAGTTTTAAGGAATCCTAACCCCCTAAAATGGCAAGCCGAAGACTGATTGGCCATACTGCTTTATGTGGTACTGTTATAGTACTTATATCGCACTTATATAGTAGGACAATGAAATGGTCATAAAAGCTTCGGAGGGCGAAGCGTAAAACTCAATTCAAAACACTATTCTCCTTCACCACTTCGATTCCCTCGATTTCTTTGATGGCGTTCCAGCCNNGTATCGTTGAAGTCGACCATGGTGCCGGGATCGGTGAGCGTTTCCAGCGGAATATTTCGCGCGTCTAAAAGATGTCCGTCCCCGTATTCAGTTTCCCTGCGCACGTCCACGACCTGTAGTTTCGGATCGAAACGCAGGTCCATGACCATTTCATCCGCTTCAACATTGATGACGAGATCAACGATTTCGCCGGCAGCTTTCCAGGTTTCAAAACCTCCACTGAGATAACCGGTCATCTGATCGAAACCAACGCGTGCAAGCCGGATGGCGCTTTCTTTTTCCTTACCAGGCTCGGTCACCAGTACGATGGGTTTATCGAATGGAAGCAGGGAACCCGCCCATTCGGCAAATCGTCCGTCGAGCCCTATGCTGATGGAACCGGGCACGAACCCTTCCGTAAACACCGTTGAATTCCGGGTATCGAGAATTATGGTATCATCGTTCTTCATGAGATCCTTAAATGTTTCGAGGCTGAGTGGCAGAAGGGCGCTTTCCATTACCCCATCCAGACTTTCATATCCTTCTTTATTGATCCGCGCGTTGATACTAAAATATTGGGGAGCGGTAATTAACCCTTCGGTTACTATACGCACAAACTCCTCTTTGGACTGCGGTTTCAAGGCGTAGTTCGTCTGCCTTTCCTCTCCGAGCGTGCTGTAGGTATCCGGTCCCAGGTTCTTTCCGCAACTGCTACCCTGGCCATGCGCAGGATAAACGATCACGTCATCCGGCAGGGGCTTGATCTTTTGTTCCAGGGAATCATAGAGCATGCCGGCAAGCTCTTCCTTATTCAGGTTGCCGCTGCTGAGATCGGGCCTTCCCACGTCGCCGACAAACAGTGTATCCCCGGTAAATAGCGCGTGTGCCTCACCGTTAGCATCCCTTAACAGGTAACAAGAAGACTCTACGGTATGTCCGGGCGTATGCAACACTTCGATAGTCAGATCCCCCAGCTTGAATTGTTCGCCGTCCCTGGCTTTATAGATAGGGAAAGAGGTCTCGGTCAGCGGACCGTAAATTATGGGCGCTCCGGAAGCCTGGGCAAGATCCAGGTGACCGCTCACGAAATCCGCGTGAAAATGGGTTTCGAATATATATTTTATTGTTGCTTTCCGATCTTTAGCCATCAACAGGTATTCATCAATATCCCGCAGTGGATCAATGATGGCCGCTTCTCCACCGCTCTCAACATAATAAGCTGCTTCGCTCAGGCATCCGGTGTAGAGTTGTTGAATGAACATAGGGGGACTGTTTAAGTGTAAAAATACTGAATTAACCGTTGATGGTATATGGTGGATGGTAGATGGATCTCAATTCCGAATCTCTAACCGAAGTCCATCCACTATCCACCATATACCATCCACGACACTACAAAGTGTCTATACTATCAACAACTGCACCGTCTTCATAATATCCGCAATCCGATGCGGGTTAATAGTGTAATGAATGAATTTTCCGTCGCGCTCAGTTTTTACGATGCCGGCCCGGCGGAGAATGGCCAGGTGCTGGGAAGCGACGGACTGCTCCAGGCGCAGATGGATATAGAGTTCGGTAACCGTGAGTTTTTTATTTTCGTCCAGCACACGAACGATCTGCTGGCGCAACTTATGGTTCAGGGCCCGCAGTATCATGGCCGCTTTCTTGAGGTTGATAAAGTCAACTTTTACGGACGCATCATCCCCTCCGTGGGCGTTGACAACCATCCAGTAATTACTGATTGTACCAGTCATGACGGTAACACATTAAGGGTTCAATAAATTAATATGAATGCCAGCTAAAAAGAGTACTTACCAATGAATTTGTAATATAGCTAATTTTTCGAATGAGTGTAAAATTCTTTGAGATAAATGGGTTCGGAATATGCCAGGTCCAGCCATTTTTTCCCGAGGAAATACCGATAAGAAATCCGCGCAAAGGATTCATTAACATTATTTTGAGTAAAAAATTCTGCATGGACGGAGTTTGTGAGCTTCTCCCATTTTGCAGCGCCTGAGCCGGAGAAAATCATCCGATTGTCTTGCAAATAATTTTCAAATGATGTTTTATCTAATATTACGGCAGCGGGTGCCATAATTTCCTTCATATCTGCTCTATAAACCGCAGTAAACACTTCCTGACGCCGGGCATCTATCATCGGGCAGATCAGGGCGTTTTTTTCTTTGGCCAGGGGAACCATCGCCTCGGCCATCAAAAGCAGACTATTCACTCCGATCAGCGGGATATTCAGCGCAAAACAAAATCCCTTGGCCGCCGCCATGCCCACACGCAAACCGGTGTAGGAACCGGGGCCCACCACAACGGAAATTGCCTCAAGCTGACTCGCCGTTATTTCCCCCTTCACCAGCATCCGCTCAACGGCAGGATGCAACCAGGCGGCATGATCCTGAGGAAGCGGATTTTCTTCCGTAAATAAAACCTTCCCCTCTTTTGTCAGAGCGATGGAAGCGGAGGTTGTGGAGGTGTTGATGAGTAGAAGCAAGTTGGTGGATGGTATATGGTAGATGGTAGANNATCCACCAAACTTCCTGCCACCTCATACATCGGATCCTCCCTCCCTAACGCAGTTAAAAGCGCACCAACCCGACGACGCCCTATTTTCTCCGCCCACTCAAAGGGGCCCAGCGGGTATCCTGTTCCGAGCTTCATGGCAATATCTATTTCTTCGCGGGAACTTGTGCCGGCTTCAAGAGTATAAAAAGCTTCGTTGATGATCATAGAAATGATGCGTGGATTCACGAATCCGGGAACATCTTTTACAAATACAATACTGTCCCCGAATATGCGGCGGCCCTTTTCAATGGAGTCCGCGCCGGCTGCAGCTTCCAGCAGGGAGGATTCCAAAAATCCCGGCCAGGCATTGATCCTGATCAGGTCCGGATGGATATCAGAAAGGGAATGTATTACAGAATTTATGAATACGGGCGCAGGAAGGCGCCCGGCCAGGCTTTCGATCCTCTTCATATCCGGGCGATTTACATAGAATGACTTCGGATTTTCATTTTCATATCCAGGTTTCCATTCGGATTCCGCATTAAATGTCTTTTTCACATGAATCCCATCGGCCACATCCTGATCCTCTTCAAACATAAGATCCATATACGCATCCGCCTGTTTATTCAGCATCTCATGAAGATTTTCTGCATATAACAATTT
>PLEB01000195.1 GCA_003136915.1 Chitinophagaceae bacterium | reverse complement strand
AGCTGATAAAAATGCTGCACGATTTCGCGCGAATCATCCCAGCCTAATTTAATTTTTAGTTCTCTTTCCATCCAGTATTCTGCTTCAGGAAGGATCCTGAAATTATTAATGGTCTTTATACTCCGCTCATACATAGGCTCGTCTCCGCGGAAAAGTTCATTGATAAATACAAAACGGTCATTCACCCCAATGGCTTTTCTCAGTTCTTTTACCGGTGAGCCTTTGAGCTGCGAACCACGGTCAACCGAACCACTCTCCTTGAGCCTGTCGTTTATTGACGGACTCCCTTTACCGATGATATCGTTCAACTCCTGGCCGGCTGGCTGGTGGGCCAAAGTGGGCACTTCAACCAATGGATCAACCCTCCAGGCAGGTTGTGCCGCTGAATTATCCCCTTGCTTCGAATTCTCAACGAGTTCCGGACCCTGTTCTTTTTCTTCCGGCGTCGTTACCCGGTGTGTAATATTCAGGGAAGGCATTACCACGGAAACGCCGGGATTTTTTCTCCCGGTAGCAGTTACCGTATGCATGCGAGCAAGCTCAGCTTCAATCTGTTTGAGCGTTACAAGCATTTGAAGAGGACTGTCCTTTTGTTCGGATTGTTCGTTTAACTTGCTGATCAAATGTTGTAGTCTTTCCATCGTTAACAGTCGGGCGAGACCGGTCACTGATTTAATTAACCGATATATAAAATTAAAGCAAATATTTAACCAAACTTGGCTTCTGTACGATGTTTATTGAACCTGCCATGCGATTTGAACGCCGCGGATGGATCGAAATCATCTGCGGTTCAATGTTTTCTGGAAAAACTGAAGAGCTTATCCGGAGGCTGAGACGCGCGCGGATTGCCAATCTGCGGGTGGCCGTTTTCAAACCGGACGCCGATGTCAGATACCATGAGGAAAATATAGTTTCCCATGATGAAACCAGTTTGCTCTCCGTTCCCGTCCCCGATGCCGGATCCATCCTGGAACTAGCAAAATCCATGGATGTCGTCGGCATTGATGAAGGTCAGTTTTTCGATGAAGAACTCCCCAATGTGTGCGACACGCTGGCATTGCAGGGCACCCGGATCATCGTTGCCGGGCTGGATATGGATTATCTGGGCAGACCATTTGGAACAATGCCTGAACTTCTTGCAAAGGCGGAATACATAACCAAGTTGCATGCCATTTGTATGCAATGCGGCAATATTGCCAACTATTCTTTTCGCAAAGGAGGAAGCAAAGAACAGATCGAGCTCGGAAACAAGGACCTATACGAGCCTCGCTGCCGCCTATGTTATGAAAAAGGCGATTTGTTAAAATAAATTTAAAGAAGAAATTGACCACCATCCGGCACATCCTGACGCTTTTCAAAAAAGAAGTCTTACTCGAATTCCGGCAGCAATACAGTTTTTACGGTGTTCTACTTTATGTGGCTTCCACCATTTTTGTTTTGTACCTGGCCATGGGTCAGCCGGAAAATACGGTCTGGAACGGATTATTCTGGATGATGCAATTATTTATTTGTGTCAACGCCGTAGCAAAAAGTTTTTTACAGGAAAGCACGGGCAGGCAATTATATTTTTATTCGCTTTGCCATCCGGTTCATTTCATGCTGGCCAAAATGATTTTCAATGCTGTTCTCATGTTGCTCATGACCATGGTCAGCCTTCTTTTATTCATGCTTTTTCTGGGTAGCCCTTTGAGCCATCCCGGGATTTTTATCGGCGTCTCCTGTTTTGGTGCAATGAGTATCAGTCTTGTTTTCAGTTTTCTTGCGGCCATTGCAGCAAGGGCGCAACAAAATGCCGCGCTGATGGCGATACTCGGATTTCCACTCATCATTCCCGAACTGATGTTGCTGATGCGGATGTCTGCCATTGCATTTTCCGATGTTTTTCAAAGCGGGTTATTGTCCATTGTGTTGCTACTTTTTTGTTTTGATATCATGGTCATTTTACTTTCTGTTATCCTGTTCCCTTTTCTCTGGAAGGATTAAAAGAAGGTTGTTTTTCGGGTTTGGGTGGCTTGCCTTATTTTTGCCCCCTGACGATGCCTGCTAATTAAGTAAATCTTATGCTCCGTAAGAACTGGTGGAAAATTTTGAGCTTTCTGTTTCTGCTGTACACATTTACAGCAGGTTTTTTAGGAAATGTGCCCGCAAAACCCATTCTCAACGAAACCATCCGTAACCTTTATTTCCATGTTGCCATGTGGTTCGGGATGATGATCTTTTTTATCGTTTCACTGGTTTATTCATTAAAATACTTAAGGCATAACAATTCTGTTCATGACATCTATGCCGTGGAATTTGCTAGGACCGGCATCGTGTTCGGCTCACTGGGCCTGCTTACCGGCTCTGTCTGGGCACGGTGGGCATGGGGTGCTTTCTGGAGCAATGATCCGAAACAGATCGGTGCGGCGGTAGCCCTGCTGATCTATCTCGCATATTTTGTTTTACGGAATTCTTTGACGGACAGAGATAAGTCAGCCCGGATCAGCGCTGTGTACAACGTGTTTGCCTTTGCCATGCTGTTCCCGACCATCTGGATCATTCCCCGGATGGTGGAAAGCCTTCATCCCGGCGGTATGGGTAATCCGGCACTTGACAGCAACGATATCGACAAACGCATGCGCGTGATATTCTGGTTCGGCGCAATTCCAGGCTGGACCCTGCTGGGCCTTTGGATCACAAATCTGCGCNNGCCCAGGACAGTCTTCAAACGGAAAAACCCCAGATGGCTGATGCCATGCGTTCCAACGGAAAGATCTATGTAGTGGTAGCCGTTCTGCTCATTATTCTGGCTGGGCTGTTTCTGTATCTTTTTCTGACAGATCGGAAACTAACCCGGATCGAACACAAAAACAAATGATCAAGTCACAGAGAAATTATTCCTTTATTTAAACATGCTTTATGCCTATCCGTAATGAATATAAATTTTTTGAAGCAGTAGAGAAAAGTTTTGATAAAGCCACCCCGTTTACCCATTGGGATCCGGGAATTCTCGAACAGATCAAACAATGCAATGCCGTGTACCGGATGTTCTTTCCTGTTAAAATCGGCGACAAGATCGAAGTGATCAAAGCCTACCGCGTTCAGCACTCTCATCATAAAACGCCTTGCAAAGGGGGGATACGATTTGCACTTACGGTAAATCTGGATGAAGTGATGGCACTTGCCGCACTCATGACATATAAATGCGCCATTGTAAACGTTCCTTTTGGCGGCGCAAAAGGCGGGATCGCCATTGATCCGAAGAAATATTCAGCATATGACCTGGAAAAAATCACAAGACGTTATACTTCCGAGCTCATCAAGAAAAATTTTATTGGTCCCGGAACCGATGTGCCTGCTCCCGACTACGGGACCGGTGAACGCGAGATGGCCTGGATTCTCGATACCTACTTAAGCATGCGTCCCGGTGAAATCGATGCACTTGGTTGCGTTACCGGAAAACCGGTCACCCAGGGCGGCGTAAGGGGAAGGAAGGAAGCCACCGGGCTTGGCGTTTATTATGGTATCCGTGAAGTGTGCAATATCCCTGATGTTATGAAACGACTCGGACTTGCGATGGGCGTGGAAGGAAAGACCGTCGTTGTTCAGGGATTGGGAAATGTGGGTTTTCACGCGGCTAAATTTTTCCGGGAAGGGGGCGCCAAAGTGATCGGCCTGGCAGAATTCGAGGGCGCGATCACGAATCCCGCCGGATTGAATGAAGAAGAAGTATTTCAACACCGCAAAAATACAGGCTCCATCCTGAATTTTCCCGGAGCAACCAATATTACGCGTTCCGTGGACGCGCTTGAATTGGAATGCGATATCCTGATCCCGGCAGCTCTGGAAAATGTGATCAACGGGAAAAACGCGCCCAGGGTAAAGGCCAGGATCATCGGCGAAGCTGCAAACGGACCGCTCACGCCGGAAGCAGATGAAGTGTTCATTAAAAAGGGTGTGTTGGTGGTTCCGGATATGTACCTGAATGCGGGTGGCGTAACCGTTTCATATTTTGAATGGCTGAAAAATCTCAGCCATGTTCGTTATGGCAGGATGGAAAAAAGATTTACAGAAAATCTGAATACCCATATCCTCGGGCAACTCGAAGAGCTTACGGGCAAAAATGTAAAAACAAAAGAAAGAGAATTTATCATGCACGGCCCCGAAGAAGCCGACCTCGTTTACAGCGGCCTCGAGGAAACTATGATCACGGCAACACATGAAATCATGGCCTGCTGGAAAAGCAATCCTACCATTCCGGATATGCGCACCGCCGCTTATGTGGTTGCAATTAATAAGGTGGGGACTTCGTATGCGGAATTGGGGATCTTTCCGTAATAGGGTAAATTGGAAGTTGACGGTTGACAGTTGACGGACTTTAGTTTTTAATTCCCACCTGATATCCGACAACCTTCTACTGTCAACCGTCAACAATTCCTTCCCGCTCATTCATCATACGAAGGAAGTACTGCCATTTCTTCAAAATCCATAACTGCCTTTCTATAGGCGTGACATTCCTGGCCGTTGGTGATGACCAGGTATTTTACGGGGATGGCGATGTTATAATGAAGTGCCTGCCAGATTACGGTTTTGTCAAGCGGCCGGTGCATCGCTTTGCATTCAATCATCATCCATGGCTTTGCCGCTTTATTATAGACCAG
>PLEB01000036.1 GCA_003136915.1 Chitinophagaceae bacterium | reverse complement strand
GGCTGACCGATAACTTACGACGCAGATAGTCTTACAACCTCAAATAATGCTGATTTTCTAAAAGAGCCAAGATTTGCAGCCGCTTATGCTGCTGCTGCAGACACCAATCCCTGGCAAGGATTTACCTTACAATGGCGAGTTTATATTGTTTGCTGGTTTGCAAATCTCGTTAAGGAACTGGAGGGTGATTTTGTAGAGTGCGGGGTTAATACGGGTGCCTATTCGAGAGCCGTAATTGAATATATTGATTTTAATAGTACACGGAAAACATTTTTTTTGCTGGATACATTTGAAGGTATGCCGGAGGTCCTCGTAAAAGAAGAAGAAAAAAAAGCCGGTGTAAAAGATTATCTGGGCGATCATTATAAAAATGTTTACAACCAGGTAGTTGAGACTTTTCGACCCTTTAATGTCAAGATTATTAGGGGAATTGTTCCCGATACCTTAGAGCAATGTGATGCAGAGAAAATCGCTTATTTGTCTATAGACATGAATAGCGCAGTTCCTGAAATAGCTGCAGCGGATTTTTTTTGGGATAAACTGGTGAAAGGGGCTGTAATGATCCTGGACGACTATGGATTTCCCATGCATATTTTCCAGAAAAAAGCTTTCGATGAATTTGCTCTCAAAAAAGGAGTTCAAATTCTTTCCCTGCCCACCGGCCAGGGTATTGTTTTTAAACCATGAAAATACTAATACTCGGATCTGAAGGATTTATCGGCCAACATCTGATTCAGTATTATTTGGAGATGAAATGGGAGGTAACCGGGTGTGATCTTGTTGAATCAAAATCTGCCGATTATGAATATTATAAGATATCGCTGTTATCTAATGATGTAGACAGACTTTTTATATCCAATTCTTTTGATGCATGTATCAATGCCGCTGGCAGTGGAAATGTAGGATATTCAATCAGCTTCCCACTAANNAGAATTCATAACCCGACTTGTGTATATGCCCATATTTCCAGTGCAGCTGTTTATGGCAATCCCCAAAAACTTCCGGTAAATGAAGACGATACAATTAATCCTTTGTCGCCATACGGATGGCATAAATGGATGAGCGAGCTTTTGTGCAAGGAATATACCCGGTTATTCGGATTGGAAACGGTGATCCTGAGGCCATTTTCTGTTTATGGCCCCGGGTTGAAAAAACAATTATTCTGGGAACTTCATCAGAAATATTTAAAGGCGAAGGATTCGATTGAACTCTGGGGAACTGGAAAGGAGAGCCGCGATTTTATATATATATCGGATTTAATTAATGCTATTGATGTCATTTTACAAAAGGGAAATCATACGGGTGAAGTGTATAATATAGGATCTGGTTACGAATCAACTATTCAGGATATAACGCACAAATTGCTTTCCAGTTATAGCCGGAAAATACAAATAAAGTTTAATCAGAAGGTTAGGCCCGGGGATCCGCTGAATTGGCGTGCCGATATATCCCGGTTAGAACAACTTGGCTTTAAACCTTCTTTTTCACTCGAAAAAGGTATCCGGGAGGTTGCAAACTGGTTAAATTCATTATCCTGAAGCCTGAATTAGTTTTTTTTTCTGAATATAAGATAGGGGGGGTTCAAAGTTTTCACTATAATCTCCTGAAGCATGATCCTTTTCTTCAACTAAAGAAAACCTGGCTTCTCGAAAGGCATGCGTTGGATGAAGATGCCGTACCCCCGCAGCCTTTTCAGGTTATTCCTGATGAGCGGATTATTCAGTTCGGCCCTTCTGATAGTTTTAATGATAAGGCAAAAAAAATTGCCGCTGAGCTTTCAGACGCCCCGGGAGCGTTCATTACGAATTTCCTGGAAGAACTGATGGCTATTCAATATTTTACTTCAAAGCCTAAGACGGTTTTTTTTGTTTGTCATGACGAAGGATATGTTCCAACAGCCATTCAATATGAATTTCTAATTGATGTTTTCATTACACACAATCCCTATTTCTATGATGAGCTAATCAGGTTAATGCCGAATAGAAAGAAAACTATTTTTTACCTGCCATACGGAATAAAAAGGGCCGACACTATCCGCATGCATAAGCCCGGTAGCCCTTTAAATATCTTATTCCTTGCCCGGATCCATAAACTAAAGGGAATTTTTGAGTTACCTGAAATTGATGAAAAATTGAGGCAAGCAGACATTACTGTAAACTGGACCATAGTGGGAGATGGATCTGAAAAGGAAGTTTTCCGGGAGATGGTTAAGTTCCGTGAGAATTTCACCATGCTGACCCTGAACACTCAGGATGATGTATTACAGGAATGTGCAAAGGAGGATATTTTTATCTTACCTTCTTACAAAGATGGTCTTCCGGTAGCCATGCTGGAAAGTATGAGTGCTGGTGTTGTGCCGGTTATGTACCGGTTCAATGAAGGCATAGACCGGATTATTACACCTGAATATGGATATTTGGCTGATCCGGGAGACTTAACGGGTTTAGCGGACGCGATCATGACCTTAGACCGAGACAGGGCGCTGTTGGAAAAAATGAGTTTGGCATGTTTCACAAAAGTGAAAGAAGAATATGATGTAAAAGAAAGGGCGAAATCCTATTATGAGCTTTTTTATCAGTATGAAAAATATAAAAGGAAAAAGAGAATAAAATTTGTTAGCCATAGCGGATGGTTGGATTTGCCCTTTGTTCCTTCATTTTTCAGGAAAATGGCTAGGCGAATGAAACCGGGCACTAAATTGACCATGTAGAAATGCCGCGGATTAAGGTTTTAATAGTTGCTTTCTCAGACAGCATACATACGGCAAGATGGGTAGCTCAACTAGATCGTAAGAAGTATGAAATTCACCTTTTTCCTTCTGTGCCTTTCAGAGAAATTCATTCCCAGTTGCGGGATATGACCATCTGGCAATGGAACAGGAAAGAAGATGATAACGAGAAAGGACTAATATTTAGAAACCCCTCATTTACCTATCGGACAATTGAAAAAGGATTAGGCAGTTCGTTAATGCAAAAGATTGCAACACGATTTAAGCGATGGCAACTCATATCTCTTCGAAGAACGATCCGGTTATTCCGTCCAGATATTATCCATAGTTTGGAGACCCAAAAAGGAGGTTACCTGGTAAGTAAAACAATGAAGCGCAATCATGAACTTAAATGGGCCCACTCAACCTGGGGGATTGACCTGCAATATTTTCAATCATTTCCAGACCATAAGGTCAAACTGGAGCGACTGATGTCACGAATAAATATCCTGATATCAGAAGGAATGCGCGATATCAATCTGGCCCATGATTTGGGATACAAGGGAAAATCGCTTATCATTCCCTCTGTTGGCGGGAGCATGGATTTCGATTTCTTTGATTCATTGGATGCCGGACTTGCTACTTCCCTGAGAAAGAAAATTATTCTTAAAGGATATGAAGGCGAAGAGCGATTAGCCAGCTATTCATTGAATGCGCTTCGTTCAATAAAAGACATGCTTCAGGGATATGAAGTGATTATATTTAGTTGCAACAAGAAATTGATTCCCCTCGTTCAGGCGGTTCAGTCAGGAAAGGAATTTGTTTTGAAAACGATTGACAATATTGAATATGGAGAATTATTACGTCTCACATCGCAATCACGTATTTCCATAACAAATAACCTTAGCGACGGTGTTCCGAATACCATGCTTGAAGCCATGGCTCTTGGAGCGTTTCCGATTCAGTCCAATACCGCAATAACTGAGGGGTGGATTGAAAATGGCAAAAACGGGCTGTTAACTGATCCGCTTAATGTAAAGGAGATTGCGAAAGCAATACTGCAAGCCCTTCAGGATGATGAATTGGTAAATGCTGCTGCTCAGATTAATCGTAAGTTGGTTCGCAGAGAACTGAGCAGGGAAAAGATTCAAACTGAAACTGAAAAAATTTACAATTGATAAACGCTGGTCTTTAACAATAATCTGATTGCATGGAAAAGAATGAGCGTAATATGAAAGATAAAGTACTTCTCATTACTGGAGGAACAGGTTCCTTTGGCAATGCGGTCCTTAAAAAGTTCCTGAAACTAGGTCTCAGAGAGATCAGGATTTTCAGCCGCGATGAAAAGAAGCAGGATGATATGCGGCTTGAATACAAGAACGATATTATTAAGTATTATATCGGTGATGTCAGGGATTTCAGCAGCATCAATAATGCGATGATCGGTGTGGATTATGTTTTCCAGGCAGCGGCGCTAAAGCAGGTTCCTTCCTGCGAGTTTTATCCGATGGAGGCAGTCCGCACCAATGTACTCGGCGCAGAAAATGTTTTACAGGCTGCGTGGCAGAACAAT
>PLEB01000092.1 GCA_003136915.1 Chitinophagaceae bacterium | reverse complement strand
AAGTGCATGATCATTGGTTTCTGCTGCCCTTGAACGGGCAATGACGAGCGGCCAGGAAAGTAAATTCTTAAACCACGCATATGCATCACCGAAAGCCGACTGTCCTGCTTCCATGCCTATCATGCCGGGGATCACGGAACCTTTCACCTGTCCGCAGATCCCTTTCACCAGGATCCCCTTGATATCTGCCTCCGGCGCAACAAGCATGTCGCAGGTTGAAGTGCCCATGACCTTGCTGAGATAGTAAGGTTCAATTTGTCCGCCNNGTATGCACGGGCAGTCTGGCGGCGTACCCCTTTAATACCGGGTCGAGGGAAGAAAAAAAGCCATCCGGCGGGAATCCTCCATAAGCTTCGGACCAGAGTGCCTTGTGTCCGGCGCTGCACACGCCGCGTTTTATCAAATCCGCGTCTGTTCCTCCGGTAAGCGTAAATGGAATCCAGTCGCAGTGCTCAACCCATGTATAACAGGATTTCCGCACGGATATATCTTCACGAAGAACATGTAATAATTTCGCCCAAAACCATTCCGAGGAATAAATGCCACCGACAAATTGCAAATAATCAGTATTAAAGTCTTTGGCATGCCGGTTAATCTGGGCAGCTTCTTTTACTGCCGTATGGTCTTTCCACAATATGAACATGGCATTCGGATTTTCTGCAAAATCCGGAAGCAGGGAAAGCGGCGTTCCGGATTTATCTACGGCAACCGGTGAAGACCCGGTAGTATCCACGCCGATGGCCTTAATGCGCATGGCGATCTCCGAACCCACCTTGCTTACACAGTCGCGGATTGTATATTCCAGCCCTTCCAGATAGTCTTTCGGATGCTGGCGGAATTGATTGAGCGAAGGGTTGCAGTATAATCCGGCTTTCCAGCGGGGGTAATAGAAAAGGCTGGAAGCCATCTCTTCACCTGATACAGCATTTACGACCAGGGTCCGGACAGAATCGGTTCCGAAATCAACACCGATAACAAAGGATTCATCTTTCATATGCACGTCCGTCATTGGAATTCATGTCAATTTAACACTTCATTCTTCAGCCAGCAAAAAAATAAGGAATGGGGATCTTTCTATAAAACGAATTTGTCGGGATTTGGAATAAAATTCATAAAAGCCCGGAAACTGGCTTTGTATTTTTTCTTATTCAGTTTATAGTAAAAAGCACCTTTTTTGGAATTGGATTTATCTTTTTCCTTCAACTTGATGAGGAGTTCGGTAGACAAAACCTTTCGGCTGAAATTCCGGTTATCGAGCCTGGTTTCATAAACGCCTTCGTAGAGATTTTGTAATTGGGGTACAGTGAATTTTTCGGGCAGCAGTTCAAAGAGGATAGGGTGGGATGCTGCCTGGTACCGGAGTTCCTGCTGGGCCATTTTCAGCATGCTGTCATGGTCGAAGATCAGCGAGGGCCGTTTGCGGATAAGGAACCATTTCGGGTGGTATTCCTTGCTGATTTGTTTTTCATATTTGTGGATGTCGATCAGGGCGGTAAAAGCGGTGGAAATCGTTCTTTCTACAGGATCCCGTTCGGGCTCACTGAAAGTGCGCAGCTGGTGCATATAGAGTCCTTCAATGCCTGTAAATTTTTTCAGGATCCGCGAGGCCGCCTGTTCCATGCTTTCAGCTTTGCTGATGAATCCGCCGATCAGACTCCACTTGTTTTTTTCCGGAGCAATTACCCGTTTAATTAAAAGGACTTTGAGATTTTCTCCGTCGAATCCAAATATGATGCAGTCTACTGCTGCAAGAACATGTGTTTGTCCGGCATATTTACTCATAGAAGAAAGCAGTAATTCCGGGGTGAATATAGGGATTGTTGACGAATGGGCAAACGGGGAGGTAAGTAAAAAGTAAAAAGTAAAAAGTAAAAAAAGAAGGCCCTTGATTTGACTTTTCTTCGTTTTCTTCAGGCCGGTTTACAAAGTCTGCGTTTCACTTTGCATTGACTGTTGCTATTGAGGAATGCTTAATTATCTTTGCAATCATCATGACCACCAAGGATTTCCTGAGCAATGAGAGCGGCATTGGCAGTCAGTATAGAAACTGGTTCCTGGATTATGCTTCCTATGTGATCCTCGAGAGAGCGGTGCCGGCAGTACAAGACGGACTAAAACCTGTTCAGCGGCACATCCTGCATGCTATGAAGGAAATGGATGACGGACGGCTTAATAAGGTCGCGAATATCATCGGACAATCCATGCAGTATCATCCGCATGGAGACGCTTCCATCGGGGAAGCAATCGTTAACCTGGGTCTGAAGGATCTCCTGATCGAAACCCAGGGAAATTGGGGAGACGTTCGTACGGGTGACGATGCCGCAGCAGCCAGATACATTGAAGCGCGACTCAGCAAATTTGCGCTGGAAGTGGCATTCAATTCCAAAACTACTGAATGGCAGCTCAGCTATGACAGCAGAAAAAGTGAACCCATTACGCTCCCTATGAAATTCCCGCTGCTCCTGGCCCAGGGAGCAGAGGGCATTGCGGTGGGCCTGGCAACAAAAATACTTCCACATAATTTCTGCGAGATCTGCGCAGCTGCAGTAAAACACCTGAGAGGGAAAAAATTTGAGCTGGTTCCCGATTTTCAAACCGGCGGAATGATTGATGTTGTCAATTACAACGAAGGAAAAAGGGGAGGCAGACTGCGTGTCCGTGTCCATATCGAGGAACTCGATAAAAAAACCCTGCTGATTAAAGATGTTCCCTTTGGTGTAACAACAAGCCAGTTGATAGATTCCATCATTAAGGCCAATGATCAGGGAAAAATTAAGATCCGCAAGGTGACCGACAATACCGCTGCGGAGGTGGAGATCCAGATTGATCTCGCTCAGGGAATATCGCCGGACATAACCATCGACGCCCTCTACGCTTTTACGGAATGCGAGATCAGCGTTTCGCCCAATGCCTGCGTGATCAATAAACAGCGTCCTGAATTTCCATCCGTTCAGGACCTGTTGAAAATATCGGTTGATGATACCAAGGGCCTGTTGAAACGCGAATTGGAGATCAGACTGTCCGAACTTCAGGATAAATGGCACTATACTTCGCTTGAGAAAATCTTTTTCGAAGAGAAGATCTATAAAGAGCTGGAAAAGAAACATGAAACCTGGGAGAAGGTGCTGGTCGCGATAGCGAAGGCATTCGAGGCCTTCCGCAAACAATTAAAAAGAAATATTATCCGCGAAGACATTATTAAACTAACGGAGAAGCCCGTTCGAAGAATTTATAAACTGGATATTGAGGAGCTGAATGCACAGATCCTTTCGCTGGAAGCGGATATCAAGCAAGTGAAATTCGACCTCAACAACCTGGTGGATTTTGCAGTGAATTATTATGAAAACCTGGTAAAGAGATATGGCAAAAACCGGGAACGTAAAACGGAGATCCGGCCTTTTGAAGCCATTGAGGCTAAACAGGTGGCCATGGCAAATACCAAGATATATGTAAATCGGGCGGAGGGATTTATAGGGACCGGACTAAGAAAAGATGAGTTTGTCACGGAAGCTTCCGACCTGGACGATATCATTGCTTTCACGAGGGCCGGCAAGATGAAGATCGTGAAGGTGGCAGAGAAATCATTTATCGGAAGGGACATTGTCTATGTGGGCATTTTTCATAAAAATGATGAAAGAACAACCTACAATATGATTTATGTTGATGGGAAGACCGGTATTAGTTATGCAAAGCGTTTTTTTGTTACCGGGGTTACGCGGGAGAAAGAATATGAGATTGCGAAAGGAGAAAAATCCAAGGTTCACTATTTCTCAGCGAATGCTAATGGTGAAGCGGAAGTGGTGAGAATTTTCTTAACCGCGGGTTGCTCAGCCCGTCACAAGGAATTTGATTTTCAATTTGAGTCCCTCGAGATCAAAGCAAGAACCTCTCTTGGAAATCAGGTTACGAAATACCCCATAAGGGTGGTGAAATTCAAACAATCTGGCAAAGCCACCCTGCACAAAAGAGATCTTTGGTTCGACGACACTTTTGGGAGGCTGAATACAGAAGAAAAAGGAACCCTTATTGGAAAGTTTGCGGCTGAAGACCGCATCCTGGTTATTTATGCTGACGGAAATTATGAGATTACCGACCAGGAACTGTCGCAACGTTTCGATGCAGACAAAATACTGCTGATAGAAAGATTCGATCCTGAAAAAATTATCACGGCAGTTTATCTTGATAGTGAAAAGGCACAGTATAGTATCAAACGGTTTAAGATAGAGACGAATTCATTGCATAATAAATTCTTCTTCATTAAGGAAGGGGAGGGCAACCGGCTTGAAACAGTCAGTACGGAAGAAGAGCCAGTATTGATCATGCAATCCGGGAGGGGATCACAGATTCGAAAAGCTAAAATCAAAACAGTAAAGCTGGTGGATGTCATGGGTTGGAAAGCTGTTGGCGCCAAACTCGCCGATTATACCAAGACACTGACCATGGAATGGGACGTAAAAAAGAAGCCGGATCAGCCGGAGTTGTTTGATTGAGTATGGGGAAGGATTTATTACTTCCCTGAATAGATGATGAGTCCCAGTCCGGCAATAAAGCAAATAAACATCCATACCAGCAGTTTATTTACCGGCTTAGCTGCATGTTTGAACTCCTTCCAGATAAACACGCCCCAGAGCGCCGCTACCAGGGTAGCACCCTGGCCAAGCCCATAAGAAATAGCAGGGCCTGCCTTCCCTGCCGCAATCAGGTTTAAAGAATTACCCAGACCCCAGATCAGACCGCCCAGCACGCCTGTCAGGTGCGTGCGCAACTTTCCGCCGAAATATGCACTATAGCTTGTGGGATCGCCCGCAAAAGGCTTTTTTATAAGAATGGAATTGAAAATAAAATTGCTTAAAAAAATGCCTATTGAAAATACAAAAACGGCAGTATAAGGGGTCATTTTACCAGCAAGTGGATGTTCAAAATTTTCGATGTCCATGGAAGCAGCAATAAAGCGATAGAAAAAAGACATCAGCAGGCCGGCCACAAGGCTCAACAAAATGCCCCTGAAAGAAACTTTAGTATTACCGCTATTGACCTTTTTGTAAGCGATCGCATTGAATATAATCGCAAGGGTAACCAGGGCAACGCCTGTAAAAATAAAACGTGGATCTCCTTTTTGCGCCGCATAATAATTTAATAGTACACCCAGAATCAATGCGAGACCAATGCCAACCGGAAAAGCAACGGCCATTCCGGCAATGGCAATAGCCGCTGATAAAAGAATATTGGCAGCATTGAATATTACGCCGCCTAGAAATGCACTGATAATATTGGTCTGGCCTGCCTGCTGCAAATCCTCCAGAAAGGGACGGCCTTGCGTTCCGGTACTTCCCAACGTGAAGGCGGAAATGACAGAAAAGACAAGGATGCCGATAACATAATCCCAATAAAACAATTCAAATCGCCAGGTTTTACCCGCCAGCTTTTGGGTATTTGCCCAGGAACCCCAGCAGAGCATGGTTAGAATGCAAAAGAGAATGGCCGTGGAGTAATTGTTTACAATGAACATGCGTTTGTTTAGATCAGTTGTTTTTCTTTTCAGCCAGCCTGTCTGAGAAGACTATATAATCTTCTGCAGTTAACATGTAATGGTCATCCGGATTAAGAACCCGGATGGTAACCGTATGCTTATTATTAGGTAATTGATATTTCCAGAACAATTCATTCCGTCTGGTCGTAAAACTGGTCGGAAGCTTTGCGGTTTCAACCAGTTGCCCATCTATGTAAAGAGCAGCTTCAAATACATAATCTTTATCGTCTTTTTCTTTTTTCTGTGCTTCACCTGTGAGCACGAATCCTGTACCTTCAAATGAAAATGAGAGTTCTTTTATATTCCCGTTCTCTACAGATTTTCTGGCTACTGGAAATAAACCAGGGAAACTCTGTTCCAGCCTTACAACGGTCGGTTGCTGAATAAGGATAGTTACCTGATCACCTGTAACGTGACCTCCGTTTGCCTGGATATTTTGAATTGCATGTTTTAAACCGATTCCATACACTTTATTTAGTGAGGTGGTCGTGTATTTAAAATCAATATCTTCCGCTTCCTTCAGGCCCATTTTCCAATAAGCGGGAATTTTATCGTACCCCAGCAGGGCGCCGAGGATTCCACCCACAGAGGAAGGATTACAATCCGCGTCCTGGCCTGCCCTCGCAGCTATTTCAAGGGATTTGCCGAAGTCGCCTTTGCCGTATAATAAGGCGAGTACAACGTAAGCGGAATTCAGCTTTGCATCGATATCAAACGGAGTGAAGATACCATCGGGGCAACCCGTATCACTACTCCATTTGCATTGAATTTCAAACCAGGTCCGTTTCCAATCGTCCGGAAATTTTTCGTGCCACTGAATTACATCATGAATGCACTGGTAATATTTGCTTTGTTCAGGTATGGTTTTCAGGGCGTCTCGAACAATATCATTTATATTATCAGAAATAAATGCCTGGGTGTACATGGCTCCGATATAAACGCCGCCATACCAGCCATCTCCATAGTTCATGATATGACCGATCTTATCACTGATAGCAGATGCCGTGTTGGGCATTCCGGGACTCATCAGGCCTGCATAATCGGATTCTATTTCGTAGTCTATGTCGTCTGCATGCGGATTATTTATCCAGTTTCCCGATTCCGGTGCTTTGATGCCATTCAGAATATTATACCTTGCACTCTGGTTTGCATGCCATAGCATATAACCCGCATGGGCAAATGCATTTGCAAACGAATCCACAGGCGCCTGTAATCCATACTTTTCAAAAACATCCACAAAGCTTAGGTCCATATATAAGTCGTCGTATAAACCGGGATCGTTCAACATCGTTTTTTTTAAGTAACCATCATACCACAGGAGGGGTTGATAATCCTGGATGAAAGTACCGTCAAACCGGAACTCGTATGGTCCTCCGAACGTAACGCCGATTGTTTGTCCGGCCCAGCCCCCTTTAATTTTATCCCGCAGTTTATCTTTTGCCATAGTGATGGTTTGCTGGCCCGCTCCAATAACCAAAAAACCCAGTGCAAGGGTTGTTGTAATTATTTTTTTCATGACAGAAATTTAAAAAGGTTTTAAGTTTTATTCAACATTTTCCCATCCAATGCTATTTTCCATCGCATGAAATTCAAATGAGTCTATTTCCAATTTGAAAGGCGCAGAGGATTGCGCTCCAAGTTTCATGACTGAAATAGCAGCGGCCTTGCAGGCAAAACGGGTTGACTCTACCACGCTTTTGCCCTCAGATAAAGCCACCACCAGGGCCCCGTTGAATATATCACCTGCAGCCGTAGTATCTATGGCCTTCACCAAAAACCCGGGAACATGAGTAAAACTATTATCATGTAATACCAACGCGCCCTTATGACCCAGGGTGATGATGACCGTTTCAGGACCGAGACCTTTTATTTTTTCTGCTGCAAGTTTTGCTGATTCCATATTCCTGAGTTTGACCCCGGTTAACATTTCCGCTTCCCTTCTATTGGGTGTGAGTATGGATATTTTTTTTAACAACCCCTCTGGTAAATGGCATGCAGGAGCAGGATTAAGCACAATCTGCACTCCTTTGGCATACGCTATTTCCGCAACGTAGCATACGGTTTCAATAGGAATTTCTAACTGCATCAAAACAATCCCCGATTGTTCAATAACCGCTTTGGCAGGCGCTATATCATTTTTGCTCAGGGTGGCATTGGCGCCGGAGGCGACCACAATACAATTTTCTGCATTTTTATCCACCGTGATTAAGGCGACTCCTGAAGGATTTACTGGATCTGAAACAAGATAAGTTGTATCAATACCTTCATCATTGAATAATTGAACAGATTGCTTTCCAAAAATATCATTTCCGGTTTTCGCAATAAAGATAATATGCCCTCCCAGCCGGGCGGCAGCCACTGCCTGATTCGCACCTTTGCCCCCTGGGTTCATAAAAAAATGCCCCCCCAAAATTGTTTCACCGGCAACAGGTAAATGTTCCGCCTGTATTACCATATCCGTATTGGAGCTTCCCACAACGGCAATAATAGTCACCATGCAAGCTTGAATTTAGAATTTCATCCTATATAATGAGTTTGCTCCTGTAAAGTACAGAACCTGATCATTTCCTTCGCCAAAAACCATGGTAGCCGGCCGTTCGGGCGTTTTAATAAGCCTTAGTTGTTTGCCTTCAGAATTAAATTCATAGATCTCGCCGTCGGCGATGAATACATTTCCTTTAGGATCCGTTGCCGTAGAAAATTCCCCTTTCTCTGCAAAATACCGGAAATTCGAAACAAAGCCATTATCGTCCACATCTAACCTTACTGTTCTTTTATCATATTCATCGATCACATAAACTGGCTTGCCCGGAAAAGCCTGCACAAGGCAGGCGGCACGGGCCAGATCATAAACGATTGGAATTATCGTGACTCCGTCAGGTGCCACAAAACATTCATCCGCTTTATTTACAATCATGATATTGAAATCATGTGAATCACGCCAGCGATGGGAGGGGTAAAGCGCTTTGTAAACTGCAGCAATACTACCCAACTTTTTCTTTTCCAGCAGCTGAATCGTTTCATCCGGATTCGATGGATCAATGGAATATACAAGCGTGGCAAAACCGGAATTACCCCAGCCGCTGAAAGATGTACCTTCTGCATCTGGCGGATTCGTAAACACTTCCGGCTTTCCGTTGACCAGGTAACCGGGTTTCGGCGTATACTTAAAAACAACGAGGAGATTGTCATTTTTATCGCATGAAAGGGATAATGGCTCCCAGTGATAATCGGCCAGAAGGCTGGCGGTTTGCGTAGCAGCATACCATTTATAAATGCGCCTCAACCTGGATTCGCAGAAATAAACATTACACTTGCTATCGCTGCATATTCCCTCTGCAAACTCAAATCCGGTGGCGAGTTATTCTACGACGTCTTCTTCACATCGGCTTTCTTTGCGGCCCGTACCAGAAGCCCCAATAAAGAGCCGGTTGAATTCCCAGGGGCGCACCTCCGTATTGGAATTCACATCGTACAGCGGCACACTGGTCGTGTATTTTATCTGACTATAATTATGCACGTTTAAAAATTCCACCTGGGATGAACCCCAGTTCCTGATGGAATAAGGAAAGGGCCTGATGATGCGGATGACCCGGAACATGTAAAGATTCGCAAAAACCATATCGTGGCAGTCTTCGATTTCCATTGGCTGGCATTCCGTGCCTTCCCGGCTCTCTTCTTCCAGCTGCAGGGCATAAACTTTCCAGTTGGATGCCTTGTTAAACCTGATTTCATTTCGCACGTGATGTTCCACCGAAAGCGCATACACATGTCCGGTAGTTGAAGTGTTGGAAATATAAACCCCGGCGGATGCATAGGTGTTGGCGGTCCAGATATCTTTAAAAACGCCCCCTCCGCCTTCCGTGACCCAAAGGCTCCAATACTGTGTATCCCAGGACGGGTCTGCGCCATTTCCGCGATAATTATTTTCCGGCTGCCGGCTGGCCTGCTTCCAGGTCCTCTGCATACTTCCGTGTCCGCCAATAAATTTTACATCATTCATCATGGAGCCGGCTCCGGCCATCCACTTGCAGGCCACGGCCCTGGGATTATCGGCACCCGTGGAGAGGCCGATTCCGCTCAGGATATTCATGCCTCCACGGCTTGATTCCAGGAGGGCCATGGGTGGGCCGAAACCTCCGAACGCAGCCGTATTTTCTGCCAGAATAAATTGGGTTCCGATAGGGGTTAAGCCGATTAGGACGGTATTGGGTTTTAATTTAATCGTTTCACTTACCCGGTACCAACCCTGGGGGACATAAATATTCGGATAATGATCTATCGCATGCTGTATCGCCCTGGTATCATCTGTTAAACCATCGCCCGTGGCTCCCAAAGATTTCAGGTTAATCCAGCTGTCCATCAAAGGCAGTTCCGGGATATCGGTCACTACCTCATCAGGGAATGCATTTAAGACAACAATATCGGAAATGGTATGGATGGTGGGATCAGCACGAATACTGTCCATTTGAAGACCATGTAAATAATTTTTTACTTCGTAAAGAGGGGCCGGGGCCGGCACCGGTTTTCCGCCTGTGCGATAACTGAGGAACAAGGGAACATTTTGGCAGATAATATGGCGAAGACTAATCTGGTTAGATGTATTTTCACCAATACTCACCGTAATGGCCGCATCCCGGATATCTTCTAAGTGGCAATCCTCCATGAATAATTTCTCGTGGTAATTGGGATTGATCTCAATCACCTCCGGGCAGTTTTTTGCGTGTAGCCGGACGATGGTTAATCCCGCTTCCTGGGTACGGATCGCTGCCTTACGCTGACCCTCGAAATAGGTGTCCAGCATCATGAATTGCCAGCCGGGCGAAGGTTTGGTTGTATAAATCCCGTACGTTCCTCCGAAAAAACGGGTGTCTTCCATTTCGTTTCCAACGTCAAACAAACCAGCCTTCCCGTTCCCGATATGAATATCCACGTGGGAAATAAAACTGTGTTGTGCAAAATGGGCGCGTAGCGCAACTGCATAAGGGTTGCCATCTCTAATGCTGAGGTTGATATTGGAGATGGCGCTGTAAAAAGTTCCTGCACCCGCATCGTTAATCCCCTCACCGGCTTTGACGACGCTGCTGGTAAACCAAAACATATATCTGGCCTGTCCTTTGTCGGCAGAATCAGGCGATTGAAAGCCAGGAGAGTTTTTAGCAAGGATAATTTCCGGACGTGTACGCCCGTACCCGATCAATCTGACGGCCCTTGGAATGTAAATCGTTTTGCTGATGAGGTAGGTCCCGGAGGGAATGAAAAGAATCCCGAAATTGTGCTGGAGCTTCACTTCATTAATGGCTTCCTGCAGGGCCTGGGAAACATCCGTGGATCCATCCGCCTTTATGGGAAACTTGCCGGGCAGGAAATAAACAGCTTCCGAGTCTGCCGGCATTCCTGGATAAAAAGATTTGCTTTCGGTTACCCGGCTCCGTTGGACTCCCTTTTTTTGGGCGCTTCCTTGTGATATAGTTAAGCATGTGATGAAGGTGAACAAAATGCAGCATTTCATAAGCTGGTCTTTAGGTAGAATGGGAACAAATTAGAAAAACTTCCGATCTGATTAGCTGTGTTTCTTTCCAGGGTCGGGAATGATACATAAAAATATTACATTCATACTGTTAATGACAAATGTGCACCAGTTTAAATCAATATGCCAGATTATTTCGTTGATCCCGACATTTCCATAGCTAAAACACTGGATTCGGGATTCTATAAGGATAAGGAGATATTTGAAGAATGCAAAGAGAAGATCTTTGCGGCTTCCTGGCAATTTATCGGGAGCAGAGCGCTGGTAAACAAAAGCGGCAAAGTTTATCCTTTTACCTTACTTCAAAACTGTCTTGACGAGGCACTATTATTAGCAAGAGATGAATCAGGTTCGGTGAATTTGCTTTCCAATGTATGCACACACCGGGGAAATATTCTTGCAGATAAACCATGTATGCTCAGTCAGCTCCGCTGCCGGTATCACGGGCGAGTGTTTACCCTGGATGGAAAGTTTGTTTCCATGCCTGAGTTTAAGGAAGTGCGCCATTTCCCGGCCGAAGAAGATAATTTAAGGAGGTTGAATTTATTTTCATGGAACCAATGGCTGTTTACTTCCATGTATCAAGATCATGATCCTGATCTTTTTTTTAAGGATATGATGGAAAGGGTAAGCTGGATGCCATTGGATGCGTTCAGGTTTCAACCCGAAAGCTCGCGTACATTTCAGGTAAAGGCCCACTGGGCATTGTATTGCGAGAATTATCTCGAAGGGTTCCATATTCCGTTTGTGCATGCAGGATTAAATGCGGTTATTGATTTTGGAGAATATGCTACCGAGTTATTTTTCCCTTATTCCAGTCTTCAACTGGGGCTGGGCAAAAGCGCCGGGGATTGCTTTGATTTGCCGCCCTCATCTCCGGATTATGGAAAGAAAGTGGCTGCTTATTATTTCTGGGTATTTCCAAACATGATGTTTAATTTTTATCCCTGGGGTTTGTCCGTAAATGTGGTTGAACCTGTTTCCATAGAAGAATGCCGGGTTTGTTATTTTTCATATGTTTTAGATGCTTCTAAGTTGAATACCGGCGCCGGTGCGGGCCTCGATAGAGTGGAAATGGAAGATGNNATGAGGCCATTGTGGAAAATGTGCAGCGTGGCACCCGCTCCCGATTTTATAAACAGGGCCGGTATTCTGTGACCCGGGAAAAAGGCACACATCATTTTCACCGGATACTCGCTGATTTCATCAACACCTGACATGGCACAACTTGAACGCAAATTGGGCCTTTGGGCGTCCGTATCCATCGTGGTGGGGACGATCATTGGCAGCAGTATATTTATGAAGCCGGCTTCCATGGCTGCATTGCTGGGCTCTCCGCTGATGTTGTTGCTCGTTTGGATAGTGGCAGGCGTTATTTCTCTTTTTGGCGGCATGATCAATGCCGAGATTGGTTGTCTATTTCCGGAAACAGGTGGACAATACATTTATTTCAGGCATATGTATGGGAATTTTTTTGCATACCTGTATGGTTGGGCCTCATTTATTGTGATCAATTCTGCAAGCATAGCCGGTATAGCTTTTGTGTTTGCCGGCTATTCTGAATATTTTTTTCATCTTCCGCGTTTTCCACCTGATATTGAACGGGCAATTCCATTGGTAATCCCCGGGATCGGGAAATTCTATTTGCTGGAAAATATCGGAGTAAAAGGAATAGCTATCGGTTTGATTCTTATTTTTTCATGGATGAATGCCCGAAGCGTTAAATCTTCGGGCTTTGTGCAGGTTTTCCTCTCCGTATTGAAAGTAGCTGCGCTGATTATCCTGGTCGGCGCAATATTTTTGTCCGGCAAAGGACAATGGTCAAACCTGCGAACCGCATCGGCTGGTTTCGACCCTTCATTCTGGGTCGTCCTTACTTCTTTTATTGCTGCCAGTACCGGCGCTTTGGCTGCGTATGATGGATGGAATAATCTTGGTTTTGTTTCCGGAGAAATTAAAGATCCTCAAAAAAATATTCCCCGCGGATTGATTATTGGTATCGGTATTTGTATCATTTTATATGTTTTAACAACGGAAGCTTTTCTCTACGTGTTGCCGATTGACATTATGAAAAACTCCACCCTGGTGGCTTCCGATGCATTGTATTTGGTGCTGGGAGTTGCCGGCGGCGGATTTGCTGCCCTGTTAGTGATGGTTTCTACCGCAGGGTCGACAAACGGAAATGTAATGCCTTGCGCACGCGTCATCTATGCCATGGGTGAAGAGAAAAACTTTTTTGCGTTTACCGGAAAGGTTAATGAGAAACGGCATACCCCTGCAAATGCGCTTTGGGTTCAGGCTGTCTGGTCATCGTTATTGGTGCTTATCGGATCCTTTGATATGCTGTTTGATATGTTTGTCTTTATTACCTGGATATATTATGGTTTCGGGGCTTTTGGCATTTTTATCCTTCGAAAGCGGATGCCCGGCGCTGAAAGACCTTACCGACTCAAGGGTTACCCATACCTGCCTATTATTTTTATTTTATTTTCCGTTTTATATGTAGTTATTACTGTTTACAATGATATCAGTAGCTTTCTGTCGGGTAAGTCCGTTATTATTAATTCTGTATTCGGATTGTTTTTGACGGCCATCGGAATTCCTTTTTATTGGTATTTTAAGAGGAAGCCGGCCGTGGATTGACTGGAAAGGAATGCTAACTTTGAATCGATTTCTTTTTGTACAAATATTCTTTATGAAAAAATTGGATATAACAAAACGGCCTTTAAAAAAGTTTTCCCTTTTCGTCGGTTTTGGGCTTTTGACTCTAAGCTGCTTTGCGCAGGACCAGGATAGTAAGTCCTGGACACAGGAAAAAGCAAACCAATGGATGCAGACGGGTGACTGGAAAAAGGATTTGCATGCAGGCGCGCATCCTTCCGTCAGTGCCGTGGAGTTTGCGGAACAATATCATAAAAATAAAATGCTTTGGGACAAAGCCTTTCTGTTCCTGGGCCGAAAGGATCTCGACACCCTTTCTCCCGGAACTTATCCGATCGACGGAGAGAACGTATTTGCTATCATCAGTGTGTATAATCCGAAAGACATGGAACAAACCAGGTGGGAATCCCATCGGAAGTATACTGATTTGCATTACGTGATCAGGGGTAAGGAAAAAATTGGTGTTGCCGATGTTTCGCAGGCAAAGGTTACTGAACCTTATGACCAGGCGAAAGACATCGCGCACTATGAATCAGACGGAAAGTATTATATAGCAGAGCCTGGCGTTTTCTTTCTTTTCTTTCCGCAGCAGGCCCATCGGCCTGGTATAAAAATTGAAGGGGACAGTTCAGTGAAGAAGTTGGTGATTAAGATAATTGTGGCAAAATAGTTTTCGGCAGGGTCCGTGCCCAATAAATGAGGAGCGTAACCGTGCTAATTAAGTGGGCTATTCTTACTCACCGGTGGTATTTCCCTTCACGTCGAGCTTCAGGAAAGGATTATATGCAATCTCCCATAAATTGCCGTCCGGATCCGCTATATAACCGCTGTAACCGCCCCAGGAAGCCTTGCTCGGTTTTTTGATGAGGTTAACCCCCTTTTGTTCAAGGCTGCTGAATAAATCATCAACTTCTTTTTCGTTTCTGGTATTGTATGCTAATGTAAAGCCTTTAAATCCCTTCCCTTCGGCACTAACAGATGCATCCTTGGCCAATTCCTCTCTGTTGAATAGTGCAAGTTCAATTCCATTTAAATGGAAGAATGTAATCGCTGCACTGCTGGAAGTTGTCTTCTTCCATCCAAAATTATCCTCATAGAATGCCGTCAATTTCTGCAGGTTACTAACGCCAATCGTTACTATAGTTAAACGCTGATCCATAGGTTTCATTTTATTTTTAAGATTTGGTTCTTTGCCGCCAAACATGACTACAGCCATAAACAAAATTAAGATCTTTGCAATCATAGAAATATTTTGAAGGCTGTGAACAGAAACCGGGTTCGCCAGCATGTAACCGGCAGTTTCATAATAAGGCGGTTGCCAAGACTCCGGCAATAATATATTCCACAAGCGAACTGAGCGTTTTCCCTATTACAAACATGCGCGAATAATTCACATAAATTGCCGACCCAATTTCTAAGGGAACGGCAAATGTAATCCAGCACAGTGCACCAAATTTTATCCCATCCGCCATAGACATATCACCGTATTTGTTTTTCCAAATAGAAAAAATTACCATAAACATAAACGCGAACACTAAAGCAAGCAGTGTGCTGCCTGCATAGGAACGACTGCTTTCCTTGCGCCAAACTGCGGGCGTCTCCGCCTGATATTTGTGAAAAACAAAACCAACAAAAAACCATTGAATTATAGTAATAGAGATGGTTGTTACAATAACGGCAATGAAGAATTTTAGGGAAATCATGGAGAGTTGTTTTAAGTTATTTGTTTTGTCACGTTATGCGATTCTTATGAATAAAAGGGTTGAGGAAGCTGCGAATGTCCATAGGTTTTGGATCACTAAGATAATAATCACGAAGAGCAATAATCTGTCGTCAAACAAAGCTAGTGTATCAATACAACGGTACCCTCTTTGGTCGTTTCCGGTTGTCCATCCAATTGATATTGGCAATACCATACAAATGCTCCATTTCCTAAAGGAACTCCGTTTTGTTTTCCGTCCCAACCCTGACCGCTGGTTTGGGTTTCAAATACTTTTTCTCCCCATCTGTTATAAACAGCAAACCTGTATCTGGTAATATTTCCAAATAACAATGGTCTGAATATGTCATTGAGGCCGTCACCATTCGGAGTAAATGCATTGGGTACAAACAAACCTTGGAGGCATTCTTTTGTAGCCAGCAACAGGGAATCACTTCCTACACACTGGTTGCTGTCAGTTACCTGCAACTGATATAGGCCAGGCTGACTGACGGTAATAGTTGAGGCTGTAGACTGATCACTCCATAAATAATTTTGATACGCATATGTAGGCTGAATGGTTAATTTGGCGAACTGGCATATTGTTGTATCTCGGGGAAGAAAGTGAGATGGAATAGATCCAAACGTAGAAATATATGCAGTATCCGCTGCCGTACATCCATTTTGACTGGTAACAGATACCCAATACTTGCCGGTATCGCTAACATTCAGGGAGGGATCTGTACTTCCATTGTTCCAAACATAGCGACTGTAACCTTCGCCGGCAGTCAGGTTTCGGGTGCTGCCAGCACAAAGAACAGAATCTTTATCAAGCGAAATAATCGGAGTCGCATGCACGTTTACACCCGGCATTGTGCATGCGGTTGATCTAACCAGATTCCCGCCTTCCTCACCCAGGGAGTTGTGATTGGTCTGCTGGAAAGTATTGGCAAGAATGCTGTCGAATGTTACCGGCGCTGCCTTCATAAAATAAGATTGAATAAAGGTCAGACTGGTATCTTTTCCATTGCATAGATTGGCGCTGTCTTTGTCCTGGAGCCGTAAAATTTCCAATCCTCCTTTTGAAATCACCGAATCCCAATAGGTTTGAATTACAATGTCTTCGTCCGGGGAATAATAAAGAAAATTACTGGCTAATTCACTTGATCGGTTTTGTTCGTGGTAAACCCTTTCTTTCACAACCTGATTATTCAGAAGGCTTCCATACATGATATTTTCACCATACAGATTATTGTCTTCGATAAACCGGGTGTAGGATATTCTGCCATTTGAATGCTGGGTGGCAACAGTGTTATAATAATTAGATGCATGCCTGGAGCTAATCATGATGCCATTCAGGAAATTGAAATCTGCACTGAAGTTTGCAATGATTGAGTGGTTGATCGTATCCACACGCAAATCAAACATACCAAGGAAGTCGGAACGGGCTGTACCTTGTATCGAAACCTGTCCGTTATCAAGCATACTCATGGAGGTATTTGCATAAGCAAAAGAATTCGATGAGGATTCCTCCCCAAAATCGGCATACCATCCTTTTGCGCTCAGCATATCACCCTTTACCGTATTCAATTGAATGCACCATATAACATTTGTATTCAGGCTGCCGCTTATTGGGAGAGGACCTATGTTGCCAAACAGGAACAATTTATTCTGAGATAATAATATGCCATAAGCAAACGCAGCATTGCTGCTGTAACTTTGATCCCACAGAATATTTCCCTTGGCATCCAGCTTCATGGCAAACGCAAATTTTGAAGCCTCAAAAATTCTAAGATTTCCGCTTAGATAAATATTTCCGCCGGCGTCCTCTTCAATGCCGGTTATATCTGATGAGCCTGTGATAGGATTTGACCATATTGAAGTTTCATAAGATTCGCCCCAGAGCAGGTTTCCGTTTTTATCCAGTCGCCAGATGGCCAGCTCCCTTCGGTCATCTGTTTCCGGAACACCTATTTGACCTGTCATTAGCAAATCCCCATTGCCCAATTCTTTAATCCGGGTTGCAGTATACCATTGGCTGGAATAAGTACCCAGACTGTAAAACCTTTTGCTCCACAGAATATTTCCATCGGAGGTGCTCTTGATAAGGTAGGGCATGTAATAATAAAACCCCCTATTCGGATAATAGTAACCGGGGATCAGGTAATTTCCGTCACCTGTTTTAGCAATATAGCTGGCATTTATTGCTATGGTGTCCTCGTGGAAAAGCAAGCGCTGACTGGTATCCAGGCATACAGAAGGATTGCCGAAACCCTGCTGGGCGTAGACCCCACCACTGTTCAACATAAGAAAAAGAACAAGCAGGTTTTGGATCAGATGATTGATTTCACCACGGTATCTTGACACAAACATTTATTCTGTTGAGATTTCACTACTAAATCAAGTGGCTATTAAATATAATAATTTTTTTTCATGTTAGGGCTGCCATACATTATTAATGGCCAGATTTATTGACGGAGAATTCCGCTCTAACGACAATACAAAAAGTTGAACACTAAAAACTTGATTTTCAGTAACAAAAAAATTATTATTACAGCGTACAATACCATATATATTTGGGTTATGCGAAATACGATGGCGTAAAACTATAAGGCGAATAACAAATGATAACTGAATTTAAATGCCAAATATCACAACCCGTTGTTGAGGATTTAAAATTTAGAATAAGTCAAACACGATGGACAGATGAAATCAAAGGCTAGAAAGAGGTTATAATATTCAACATTGGACGGATATCCCAACAGGCGGCCATTTTGCTGCTATGGAAAAACCTGCGTTATTGGCAAACGACATCATACAATTCGCAAAAAATCTGGAACCCTATAATTAACTTTTGGTTTCATGGACACGGCAGCTTAAAAAAGGACAAAACAGAAATAACTCCGTTTTGTCCTTGAAGTCGGGATGACAGGATTCGAACCTGCGGCCCCTACGTCCCGAACGTAGTGCGCTACCGGGCTGCGCTACATCCCGTAATTGCAAACCCCTGCAAATGTAGTGCGCTGGTCATATCCCTCAAAACAAAAATTCAGACCCGGATTCAACAGAATGAACTAAAATATAATGTTGGTTTACAAGAATGGTTATGCCAACGAAGTTATGTACGAGGAATATTGAATTGAATGCTAAATTCCCGGATCCAATAAGTATTTATTTCATGATCTCCTGATGGAAACTATTTTATAAATACCTAACTTCTCCTAAAATCAACACATGAAGTTTTCTTTCCAGGGAATTTTCTTTATAGTTTTTGTGATTTTGAATTTGTTTTCACCTGTTTATGCACAATACAAAGCGGACAAAAAACTCGACAGCAAACTGCGGGTATTGATTGATTCTTTTCATGGCACCGCCGGCGTTTATGTCCGCAATCTAAAAACCGGAAGGGAAGTTGCAATAAACGCGGATACTATATTCCCAACTGCCAGCATAGTAAAAGTTCCCATTTTGATCGGTATTTTCAATAAAATTCAGGAGGGCATATATAAGTATCATCAGCCTCTGGTTTACCGGGATTCCATGGCCCTGGGGGGTTCGGGCCTGATGCAGTATTTTAAAGATACGGCAAAAACCGATTTAATAAATGCCATTACGCTGATGATTACGCACAGCGACAACACAGCGGCTGTCTGGTGCGAAAAGCTGGCAGGAGGTGGCGTGACTATCAATGATTGGCTGGCTGACCACGGATTCCAGTATACCCGGCTTAACTCCCGTACGCCTGGCAGAGAGCAGAATAAGAAATTATTCGGATGGGGCCAGACCACACCCAGGGAGATGGCAAACCTAATGGTTGTGATACGCGAGGGCAATGCGGTTAGTCCGGAAGCCTCTGAGGTCATGTACCGGATACTCACACATATTTTTTGGGACGAATATGCTCTTTCCCAGATTCCTCCTTACGTGCAGGCAGCCTCCAAGCAGGGCATGTTGGATGATTCACGTTCCGAAGCGGTCCTGGTGAATGCCCCGCATGGCGATTATGTTTTTTATATCGCCACAAAAAATAATAAAGATCAAAGATGGGAGCCTGACAACGAAGCCTGGGAATTACAGCGTAAGGTTTCGGCGTTGCTGTGGAATTATTTTGAACCCGGTTCGGGATGGAAACCGGCGTCAGGAGTGGAGAAGTTTAGGAATTAATTTGAGAATTTGAGAATTTGAAAATGCTTTGCCCACAGAAGCGAAGGTGGGTGAAAATGTGTTCGGTAGTATAATTAAATACCTATTGTACTTCTCCGGCAATAGAATTCTTGCGATGACGAAGACGGATGGTGGCGTTACCACTGAAATCGCTCGAGAGAAAAGTTTCATATCTTTTTTCACCATCACTGACTACCATAAGAGCGGTATTCGGAGGATATTTTCCCAGATTCTCGGCAAACATGCTTACTTCATTGATGTCTTTGGTGCTGTCAAGCTTCACGTATACATTAAAAGCGCGCTCAGTAAGGCCCTGATGGGCAATAACGAGCTCGCCATTCAGGAATACCGAAATACTGTCACCGTCCACTTCAGCATTGTCATAAAAACTCAGTCTCACACTGTCCGATGAAACGTCAATCAACTTACCCAGGATCTGTTTTCTTTTTTTAAACTCCGTGTTGATCTTTAAAATATCAGGAGGGTTGACCGGCTTTTCTTCCACAATGCTCAGGCTGCCATTGCTGTGCGTTTGAACTGACGCACTTTCCGAATTTACCTTTTTGCCCAGTGGCGGATCATTTGATGATTTATCTTGTTGAACGGAAGAAGCTGTTACCGGTTGATTTCCGGCTGCAACAGCTCCGGATTTTTCTTTTGCAGATCCTTTAGACACAACATCTGCTGGCATTTCCATTGCGGATTCCTGGCTTGCATCCTTTCCCTTCACGAGGTCCATAGAAGGTTGGGGCTTCCAGTAGGTGCGCGTACTGGTCATGTCTTTGAAAATGCTGTCCTCCACCTTGGCCTCTTCAAACAGCGTATAGTTAACCCGCAGATCGGGGCAGGTATATGTATATTTTTTATCGCGGTAAAAATAACCGGTGAGCTCTGTTTTTACTCTGGATACATGAAGTGTTCCATAAAAACTGGTAATACAGTCAACACTGTTTTCAGTGGAATTTGTTCTATAGAAAATAATCGGAATATCTGAGATAACTATTTTCCGGGTGGATGGATTATATGTACCCTTAACGACAAAACTCTGGTACACATCCTTGAAATAATACCCGAAAAAGCCTTTCACCCTGGTTCCTTTCTGGGCTATGATGAGTTCGGTCAGATAATTGTTTTGTATGCCGGATACTTCCACATTGGCTTGTCCATACCAATAGCCGGTAACGGTCTGTGCCTGACTGGCCGTTGCGAAAAGTGCCGCTGTGAGAAGAATGATCAGGTTTTTCATGGGTTTCAAAGTAATGGGTATTCGAACAGATTTAACGCATTAATCCGGCAATCATTATACCATCTTCCGATTATTTTGGGCTTTCCACGGGAAAAATGAAAACTATCTATTGTTTATCTATTTAATATAACGTTTTATCTCCCTATCTGTGTCCCTTTGTTTGATGGATTCTCTTTTATCATGCAATTTTTTCCCTTTTCCCAGCCCGATTTGCATCTTGACCAGTCCCTTTTCATTAAAATATACCTTTAAGGGGATAATGGTATACCCCTTATCCTTCAGTCTGGCCTCCATCTTGCGTAACTCCTTGCGGGTCAGCAAAAGTTTGCGATCATGGACGGCAATATGGTTATTGGTGGTACCAAACCGGTATTCAGCTATATGCAGGTTCTTCACCCAGAGTTCCGATTTGAAAAAAGTGCAAAAACTATCCGCAAAGCTCAGCTTACCCTCGCGGATGGATTTTACTTCCGTTCCTGCAAGTACCATACCTGCATCGTATTTTTCATCGATCTGGTATTCATGATAGGCAGCTCTGTTCCTGATTTCAGTCATGGGTAATAAAAAACCTGGCAAAGTTAGGTGAGATGCTCAGTTTCTGAGCATGGTGAGGATGGTGGTGATCTTTTGTTTCAGTTCTTTTCGGTTGACGATAAAATCCAGGAATCCATGCTCCAGGAGAAATTCGCTGCGTTGGAAACCTTCCGGAAGATCTTTCTTAATGGTTTCCCGGATCACGCGCGGACCGGCAAATCCGATTAAAGCGCCGGGTTCGGCAATATTCAGGTCCCCCAGCATGCCAAAAGAAGCAGAAATCCCTCCAAAGGAAGGATCTGTCAGCAATGAGATATAGGGAATGCGGGCATCAGTTAATTGGGAAAGTTTGCCGGATACCTTGGCGAGTTGCATCAGTGAAAAAGCGCTTTCCATCATCCTGGCTCCGCCGGATTTGCAAATAATCAGCAAAGGCGCACGATGTTGGAGACTATGATCAACCGCCCTGGAGATCCGTTCCCCCATGACACTTCCCAGCGATCCGCCAATGAATTCAAAATCCATGCAACCCACCACCATATGATGATCTTTGACCTGACCCGTGGCTATCCGGATGGAATCCGTGATATCCGTCTTGGCCCAGGTTTCTTCCAATCTTTTTTCATATGACTTTAAATCCGTGAAATGGAGAAAATCTTTTGACCGGATATTCTCGAACATCACGTCATATTTGTTGTCGTTGAAAAGGATCTCGAAATATTCATCGCTTCCGATGCGGTGGTGGTGGTTACACTTGGGGCAAACAAAAAGATTTTCACGCAATTCGGTCATCGTGCATATATAATTGCAGCTCGGACATTTGGTCCAGAGACCTTCCGGAGTTTCCTTTTTCTCGGCGGTACTGGTAAGAATTCCTTTTTTGATCCGCTTGAACCAATTCGTTTTACTTTCCTCCGTCGTTCCTTCCTCACCTGAAAGATTGGCTTCAAAATCTTCTTCGCGCTTCATCAAAAACAGATTTTTGAGTGGCTAAGGTAGGGATTTCCCATTTCCTGACTTATTTTTGCCTTATTCTACTGATTCTCAATTTTCAACACAAATATGAAATGGTCTGAATTTTTTACTTCCTCCATCGGCAAGAAGTTTATTATGTCCCTGACCGGAATTTTCCTGATTTCATTTCTGGTGGTTCATGTAGGCGTCAATGCCTGTATCTGGGCTAATGATGGCGGAGAGACATTTAATCTGGCATCTCATTTCATGGGCACTACCGTCGTCATCCGGATCCTTGAAGTAGGTTTGTTTGCAGGGTTGATCCTGCATACTGTTCAGGGACTGGCGCTGGAAGTTCAGAATCGCGGACGCAGACGCAACGGATATGCCGTCAATCTGGGTAACCGGGGTAGTAAATGGTATAGCCGCAGCATGGGGTTGCTTGGAACATTGCTGCTTTTCTTTCTCGTGATACACCTTGCAAATTTCTGGGTACCATCCCGTTTCGGAGAACTTCCGACCGTTGAGATCAACGGAAAACAGGTGGCCAATCAGTACGCAGAAATTGTGCGGGTGTTTCAGAACCCCCTGGTGGATGTATTGTATATTATCGGTTGTGCATCCCTGTTATATCACCTGCTCCACGGATTTCAGAGTGCTTTCAGGACCCTGGGCGTTCCCAATGGCAGGTACATGAGGATCATACATATCGCAGGATATTCATTTGCCGTGATCGTTTCCGTTGCCTTCGCGATGATGCCGGTTTCGGTTTATCTGGATTGGGTGGGGTGAGGGATGTGGAAATGTGATAATGTGATAATGTGANNGATAATGTGATAATGTGATAATGATGAGTGAACAAAGTTAATAAAGGAGGTTCATTTACACATTTACACATTCTTCACGCGTTTTAAAATATAAACACACTTACCAACATGCTCGAATCAAAATCTCCTTCAGGACCACTTGAGCAGAAATGGAATGAATATAAGGGACATGTTAAACTCGTTAATCCTTCGAATAAACGTAAGCTGGAAATTATTGTCGTCGGAACGGGGCTTGCCGGCGCTTCCGCGGCCGCATCGCTTGCNNGCTGCAAAAAATTATCAAAACGACGGAGATAGCGTGTTTCGTTTGTTTTATGATACCATTAAGGGAGGTGATTACCGGTCACGGGAATCTAATGTTCACCGGCTCGCTGAAGTGAGCGCGAGTATTATAGACCAGTGCGTTGCACAGGGAGTGCCATTTGCAAGGGAATACGGTGGCTTGCTCAGTAACCGTTCTTTCGGTGGTACGCAGGTTCAGAGAACGTTCTATGCAGCAGGGCAAACAGGTCAGCAACTCCTGATCGGCGCATATCAGGCGCTCGAA
>PLEB01000241.1:8862-13067 GCA_003136915.1 Chitinophagaceae bacterium | reverse complement strand
TAAAAAATGGATGATGTGTTGGCGATAAATGCGGAGAACTCTTTCACTTATGTTGGAAATGATTCGACTTCCATAGTTGAAGAGGGCCCTTCTGTGTATAATATTAAACACCGTGCCTATTATTTTTCCAGGGACATCGTTTTATTTATCGGAAAACAGAAATTCGATAAAATTCATTTTTCAATATTTGATCAACTATTGCGAAGTGCAACTTCCATAGGGGCAAACCTGGTTGAAGGAATAGGAGGTGCATCAAGAAACGATTTTATTAAATTCTATGTTATTGCTCTAAAATCTGCAAATGAAACAAAATATTGGTTAACGCTCATAAAAGATACAATGGATGCAGACCTGCTTGTATTAAGAAATTTTATTAAAGAGGCGGACGAAATTTCAAAAATCATAGCCACTATCATTATCAACACCAAAAACTATTAGCCAAAAATCAAGCTCCAATTTTTAATTTTTAATTTTTACTTTTAAATTTTTAATTTTTACTTTCACACCATCCTAAAATCTTCCAAAAACTTAGTATTGAAATTTCCGCTCCGGAAATGTTCATCCTGCATAAGCTGCAGGTGGAAGGGGATCGTCGTTTTGATCCCTTCGATCACGTATTCGGTAAGTGCGCGGTGCATGGTGTTAATGGCTTCGTTGCGGGTGCGGGCCACCGCAATGATTTTTGCGATCAGTGAATCATAATATGGGGGAATGGTATAGCCTGCATAAACATGAGAGTCAACACGTATGCCGTGACCACCGGGTTGGTGCAGGGTTGTGATCCTTCCCGGAGAAGGACGAAAATCATTGTAAGGATCCTCTGCATTGATACGACACTCGATTGCATGACCCTGGGGCTCGTAGTTCACGCCGCTGATGGTTTCACCTGCCGCGATCTTAATCTGTTCCTTGATGAGGTCGAAATTTACCACCTCTTCCGTAACGCAATGTTCTACCTGGATACGGGTATTCATTTCCATGAAATAGAAATGACGGTTCTTGTCTACCAGGAATTCTACGGTGCCCACACTTTCATAATTTATGGCTGAAGCGGCTTTAATGGCGGCTTCTCCCATCCTCTGCCTGAGTTCCCGCGTCATGAATGGCGACGGGGACTCTTCAACCAGTTTTTGATGGCGTCGTTGAATGGAACAATCCCGCTCACTGAGATGACATACGGTTCCATATTGGTCACCAGCTACCTGGATTTCTATATGACGTGGCTCTTCAACAAATTTCTCCATGTATATACCATCATTTCTGAAGGAAGCTGCAGCCTCCAACTTCGCGGTATGGTAAGCATGCTCCAGGGTCGATTCCTCCCACACTACACGCATTCCTTTGCCGCCACCACCCGCGGTAGCTTTCAGAATTACCGGATAGCCGATTTCATACGCAAGCCCTTTGGCCTCATCGAGGTTTTCCAGCAAAGCACCACCACCTGGAACCACCGGTACTCCGGCCCTGATCATGGTATCCTTGGCCGTTATTTTGTCGCCCATGGAATTGATCATAACCGGGGTCGGTCCTATGAATTTAATTCCATGCTCTCCGCAGATCTCCGCAAACCGGGCGTTTTCAGCCAGGAAACCATATCCCGGGTGAATGCCATCTGCATTCGTGATTTCTGCGGCGGCCATGATATGAGGAATATTCAGATAAGAATCCACACTGGCAGGCTTACCGATACAAACCGCTTCGTCGGCAAACTTCACGTGGAGGCTATCCTTGTCGGCAGTGGAATAAACTGCTACGGTTTTAATGCCCATCTCACGACAGGTCCTGATAACCCTTAAAGCAATCTCCCCCCGGTTTGCAATTAATATTTTCTTGAACAAGGATGTAGTAATTTGAAAATGTGGAAATGTGGAAATGTGTAAATGGAATCCCAGTGATTAGTGCCCGGATGCATTTTAATTTCAAATGAAACTATACTTTTCATCGGCGGATTTTGAAAATAAATAAAGGAGACAGGAGCAGGCGACCTGAAATTGCTTTCATTTGCACATTTACACATTTACAAATTAACTCGGGTCCACCAAAAATAATGGCTGATCAAATTCCACAGGAGAAGCATCTTCCACAAGTACTTTCACGATTTTTCCCTTCACTTCACTTTCAATCTCGTTGAAAAGCTTCATGGCTTCAATAATACAAACCACTTTGCCAGGTTCCGTTTCATCACCTACATTTACAAATGATGGTTTATCCGGTGCGGAACTGCGATAAAAAGTTCCGATCATGGGACTTTTTATGGTGATCAGGTTGTCTGCTGATGCCGGTTCTCCGTTTTTTGCTTTTCCGGAACCCGTACCGGAAGGTGCCTGGGAAGCGGGAGGCTGGGAATACACGGGAGAAAATTGCTGTGCCGCAACGGGCGCTGCGATCACCTGCTGAACATGCTCTTCCTTTTGTTTTACTGTAATTTTAAATCCCTTTTCCTCGACCGTTACTTCACCGATGTTTGATTTGTTGACCAGCTTGATCAACTCCTGAATCTGTTTAAAATCCATCAGTTATGGCATTTACTATTAAAAAGGAAGACTAAGATAAGTGTTATTCTTTCACTCTTTCCACATATTCACCGGTTTTTGTGTTCACCCGGATCAATTCTCCTTCATTTACAAACAGCGGAACATTAACAGTAGCGCCGGTTTCAACCTTTGCAGGTTTGAGCGTCCGGGTGGCCGTATCGCCTCTCAGGCCGGGTTCTGAATAGGTGACCAATAAAACTATTTTGTCAGGAAGTTCCACGCCCATCGGTATTTCCGATTCAGTATTCATCAGCACGGAAACCTGCTGGCCTTCTTTCAGAAATTGCGGCGCATCAACAAGATTTTCCTGCATTGCGATCTGCTCAAAAGTTTCAGTATCCATGAAATTGTATCCGGTATCATCCTTGTAAAGAAACTGGTAATCCTTTCTTTCCACGCGCACCGGATAAATGGTATCTCCACTGTTCCAGGTTTTTTCAATGCTCCGGCTGTTATCCACCCCTTTTAACTTTGCCCATACTTTGGCCGCAGCCCGGGCCGTTTTATTCTCCCCAAAATCAATAACCGTATAGAGGCTGCCATCCAATTTAATGATAAGCCCCCGGCTGATATCTGCAGTATTTGCCATGAAGTGAAATTATCAGTTTATCTATACAATAAATCTTATTGTAAAAGGCGACAAAACTAATGGTTTTTGTGCTTACCTGCAAAGCGGTCTCAGGAACCGAGTTGGGGCGTCCCGGATTTTGGTTTATTTTTATGAAAATATCCCGAATGAAAAGAGCGTTAAGCGTGATGGCTGGTTTGTTTTTAGTGTTCAGCCTGCAAGCCCAGACTTCAAATCCTGCCGAACCTGGCTATTTAAAAAATCCCGATTTCCCACCCATAAGATTGCTGGAAGTGGATAGCGTACATTATGTTACCAAGTCCGATATCAAAAAGAACCGTCAGACCCTGTTGATATTTTTCAGCCCGGAGTGTGAACATTGTAAACATCAGATGCAGGATATCCTTGCCAATGCTGATAAATTCAAAGATATCGAAATCGTGATGGCTACTTTTCAGCCATTCGATGAAATGAAAAGTTTCTACAACTATTACCGCATAAGCGATCATCCGAATATCCGGATGGGAAGGGATGAAAAATATTTTCTTCCCCCCTATTTCAAAATGCAGAACCTTCCTTATCTCGCTTTATACAGCAAGAAGGGGCAATACATTACCCATTTTGAAGGAAACCAAAAAGTAGATACGATCCTGGACGGGTTTGCCCCGAAAGATTAATTGGCTTTCCGCAGATAAATCAGATCGCGGTCTTGAAAAATCCCTTTGCGGCTTTACCTTTGCCCTGCCTGAAAACGGCATTATTAATCACCCATCTAAATGATTCCAGATGAAAGTTACCGTAGTAGGTGCAGGAGCCGTAGGCGCTACATGTGCTGACAACATTGCGCGCAAAGAACTCGCCGAAGAACTGGTTATCCTCGATATCAAAGAAGGTCTCGCTGAAGGTAAAGCACAGGACATCATGCAATCTGCCGCCCTTCTTGGCTTCGATACCCGGATCACCGGCAGTACGAATGATTATGCCAAAACGGCTGGAAGCAATGTGGTGGTAATTACTTCCGGACTACCCAGAAAACCAGGGATGACCCGCGAAGAACTCATCGGAACGAATGCCGGAATCGTAAAAACCGTTACACAAAACAT
>PLEB01000241.1:0-8840 GCA_003136915.1 Chitinophagaceae bacterium | reverse complement strand
AAATACCAGCTCAGTCAGCACCTCGGATGCAGTCCGGCCGACCTCAACGCATTGGTTATCGGTGGTCATGGTGATACGACCATGATTCCGCTGATACGGTTTGCAACCTGGAACAGCATTCCGGTAACCACCCTGATGAGTGAGGAGAAACAAAAACAAATCGTTGCAGATACCATGGTCGGAGGTGCTACGCTGACCAAACTCATTGGCACTTCTGCCTGGTATGCCCCGGGAGCTTCAGGAGCGGCCCTGGTGGAAAGTATTGTCCGGGACGAGAAAAAACTCTTTACCTGCTGTGTTTCGCTGGATGGGGAATACGGGCAGAAAGACATCTGCCTCGGGGTTCCCGTCACCATCGGCAGGAATGGCTGGGAAAAAATCATCTCCTTTAGCCTGGATGACGCCGAAAAAAGCTTGTTTGAGAAAAGCGCTGCCGCGGTGAGGGGTATGAATGATGTTTTGAAGACCCTCTGATTGATTCCTTTTTTATTTCGCTATTGACAAACTCGAATTCCTGAGCTACTTTTGCTCTGTTCCCCCCAATTACATCCTCGTATCCGGCGAAAAGTCGCGTTTACCGTATCGCTATAACTAAAATGTTATCCGTATGCGAGGGATTGTGCTTTTCACGGCTTTTACATTTGTCACTCTGGTAAGCCTCCAGGGCCAGGATGATCCTGCCTTCAGGAAACATGATCCTAAAGAAGATCCCAACATCAATCCCTTCCGCAATTACAGCATCAATCCCGACAGCAACCTTGCCATCAATCCATCGGTAAACTGGAATATGAATCCTTTAAAGGACCATGAGAAGAATCCCCTCCAGAATTCAACCATCAACCCGATGTTCAACCTACAGCTCAATCCGCAATCGAATGAAGTGCTGAATCCTGTTTTCATGAAAAGCCTACGGCCATCCACCAACACCTGGAAAGGAATGTTTATTTTCAATGACTCTAATAATCTTTTTGGATATATTTCCATTGCAACGCAAAATGTGATGATCTCATTCGATAACAATGGAACCTGGAACGGATATTTCGTAAAAGCTGGAGCGTTGTTATACAATTATTTTACTGTTCCGGGTGTATGGACCGGCATGTTTCTTTGCTACGACAATTCATCCGGCTACAATCTTTTTGATAAAAATGGAAAATGGACGGGCATTCATATAAATTAAGTATCTTTTAGAAACGATACGCTAAATGAAAAAAACGCGATGAAAAAAAATTTACTCCTGATCTCGCTTTCATTCTTAATTACCTTTTCCGTTCGCTCGCAGTCTCTTGAAAACCGCCACGATCCGAAAGTTGACATTAACCTGAGCCCAAATTTCAACGCGACCATCAACCCGGATAAGAATTCAAATATTAATCCCAAGTTTAACTGGAATATTAATCCTGCGCACAATAACGACGTGAATCCTGAATATAACAGCACGATTAATCCCCTGAATCATTTTGAGCTGAACCCCGACGTAAACAAGACCCTTAACCCAATGTATCATAATGAATACCATCCGAAAAATCCGGCCTGGAAGGGTTTGTATATTTTTAACCGTACAGACGATCTCATCGGTTTTATTTCAGTTGCAACGCAGCAACTCATGCTGTCCTTTGATTCGCAGGGTGAGTGGACCGGCTCTTTTGTTAAGGCAGGAAATGGCATCTATAATCATTTCGACGTGAAAGGCGTATGGGACGGCAAATATCTTTGTTTTGATTCCGTAGTTGGCTATAATGTCTTTGACAAAGATGGCAACTGGACGGGCCAGCATATCAAATAATTATTCAGAGCCTGGCACGGATGAGGCTTACCACTGCTGCCGGATCAATCTTTTCCATACATTTAAAATGTCCCAGGGGGCAGGAATCATATCCTATTTTTGAGCAGGGCCTGCACCGTAGCCTGTGTATCTCTATAATTTCGTAAGGAAGTCCTTGTCCAGCATTATTTATTCCGAACCGTTGCAGATAGTTCGATCCATAGTAAGGATACATTCCGAAATCAGGAACGGTATTTCCCCAAAGGGAAATGATTGGACGTTTATAGGCGGCCGCGATATGCATGAGCCCGGTATCGTTGGTCACTACCAGCTTAGCCCTTCGCACCAGGTCGGCTGATTCATTTAGCCCGAATTTCCCACAGGCGTTATAAATCTTGATATGATCAGCNNAGCAGTTCACAAAGTTTTTTTACATGGTGAAAAGGATATTTCTTGGTATTCAGCGCCGCACCAATCACCACGCCAATATACCCTGCTGAATGGGAAGTTGGAAGATCGGTTTCGTTGATGACATCTTCCCTTGCAATAAAATAATCGAGGCCGGCACCATCATTTTTCACACCGAAACTTTCCACCGTTTCCATATAACGGTCAACGATATGGACCTTGGGAAGCATATTAATTTTAAAACTGGTGTAAATCCATTTCTGAACATTCAGCTTATTATAAGAAAAACTTTTGACCCTGAGCGCATCCTTTACTTTCATGGAACGCAGGTTGTGGTGAAGGTCAATTACATAATCGAAATTCTCCCGCTGAAGCTCCTTGATCACGGCCTGGAGGCTTTGCTCCAGGTAGTGGACCTTGTCAATATATGGATTGGAAGCCAGGGTCTGCAGGTAGGTGGACTTGGCAAGAAAATGAATCTCCGCATCCGGTATCTGCTGCTTCAGGCAACGCACGACTGGTGTTGTTAGAACAATGTCGCCGATGGAGGAAAATCGGATAATTAAAAATTTCATCAAATGAACGTTTGCGGAAAAAATGATCCGCGAAGATAGGGATTCAACTTTTGTAAAGGCATGAAGGATTTATTGTTCAACATAATTCAGATCCTTGTGATAGGTTTCTTCGGTATAATAAAATGCGACAAAGCTAGTCAGCATCACCACCAGCCCGGTGATGATACCGCTCCGGATCAGGGACCATCCCCATGACTTTTGAAAAAGGTTTAGAAAAAGCAGGTTGATCAGCGGCAGGGAACCACGCACCATATTTGGGATGGTCGTTGCTGCAGTGGCCCTCAGGTTGGTGCCGAACTGTTCCGCACCCATAGTAACGAAGATGGCCCAGAATCCGGTGGAAAAGCCGAGCATGGCACAAATCATATACATCCGTGAATCCTGGTTATTATAGGCACTAAAAAAAAGTATGCCGGAAATAATGCAGAGGATATAAAAGAGAAATAATCCTTTTTTCCTGCTCTTCAGCCACTGGCAGATAAACCCGACCAGGATATCCCCGATAGAAATGGCAACGTAGGCAAACATAATTGATCGCCCGGAATCAATGGCATTCCTCCCATACATTGCCCTTGCAAACCGGTCACTTTGGTTAATAAGAATGCCGATCACATACCAGGTTGGCAGTCCGATAAGGATGGCCATAATGTATTTTTTAAACCGGTAGCCATTTGTAAAGAACATAAAGAAATTTCCGCGAACAACCGACTGCTGTTTCACCTGCAGGAACATGCCCGATTCAGCCACACTGATGCGGAGGATCAGCAGGGCAATACCCAGAACTCCGCCAATTTTGTAACACAACCGCCAATCGTTTGTAAATTTGTAGGTAAAATAAGCAAAGACGGCGCCGATCAAACCAATACCCGCCACCAGGGAGGTACCGATCCCCCGTTTATTTTTCGGCAGCAATTCACTCACCAGGGTAATGCCGGCTCCCAATTCCCCCGCCAGGCCGAGCCCGGCCACAAAACGGCAAAGCGCATACTGGTCTACGGTATAGATAAACCCGGTTGCAAAATTTGCAATGGAATACAGGATGATGGATCCGAACAATACGGAAAGCCTGCCTTTTTTATCTCCCAATACACCCCAGATAATGCCGCCCAGGAGGAGTCCAATCATCTGCCAGTTAATCACCAGGGTGCTATCCGCCAACATGGTAGCATCTGTTGAACCAAGACCGGTCATGGAGGCTTTCTTAACTACAGTAAATAAGAGCAGGTCATAGATATCAACAAAATAACCCAGTGCGGCAACAATAACCGCGAGTTGGAAAACGCCAGGCTGTCTTTTTTGAGAATGGGCACTCATATGGCATTGTCTTCCGGATGCGTACTGGCCCTCTTGCCAAAAAATAATTTATATAAAACGGGCAGTGTGGTAATCAACACAATCACCAGCACGATGATCTCCAAATGTTTTTTCAGGTCAAAACCAAATTTACTAATGAAAAACCGATCCAGGTAATGACCAGCAAATAACATGAGGAACACCCAGGATGCGGAGCCTATTATATTATAAAATATGAATTTCTTTTTGTCCATCTGCACAATGCCCGCAACAATGGGAGCAAAAGTGCGGATGATGGGCAGAAAACGCGCAAAAACGATCGCCTGCCCTCCGTGCTTGTCATAAAAAGCCTTCGCATCAAACAGATGTTTTTTCTTGAAAAGAAAATTATCTTTTCGCTGGAAAAGAAAGTGACCGCTTTTTTTCCCAAACCAGTAACCGGCAATATTTCCCAGTATGCCGCAGATAGAGATCATTACCCAAAGGATCAGGAGATCGGCCAGATTACTTCCTGTTCCCCTGTGCATCAGGGATTCGATCAGCTTTTGACTGTAAATGCCCGCTACGAACAGCAGGCTGTCGCCCGGAAGAAAAAAGCCAACCATTAACCCAGTTTCCGCGAAAACGATAAACAGCAATACCCAAAGTCCTCCGTTATTAATGTAGAATTCCGGGTTAAGCAGATCTCTAAGCGTAATCGCAAGGAATGTGAGCGTATACATATAATAGATTAGCAACCAAATCAGGTTCGCCAGGTTGCGCCGCCAAATTAAGACTTATAAATAAATAAGGAAATATAATCCGGATTCAATTACTGCGTGGTGAAGTGCCCCAGGATAATCTGACTATTCTTCCAGCACAGCTTCCATTTTGCATATTACAGCAGTAGCCAGGCTGTTTCCAACCACATTCGTGGCGCTCCGCGCCATATCCATGAACTGATCAATACCAAGCAGCAACAATAAGCCCTGCTGCGGAATATGGAACATGGAAAGAGTACCTGCAATAACTACAAAAGCGGCCCTGGGAACGCCGGCAACCCCTTTGCTCGTGACCATCAGCACAAGCAGCATGAGAATCTGAGTTTCAAATGGCAGCGACATACCATATGCCTGTGCAATAAATAAGGAAGCAAAGGTCATATAAAGCATGCTGCCGTCAAGGTTGAATGAATAGCCAAGAGGCAATACAAAGCTCACGATCTTTTTCGGGCAACCCGATTTCTCCAGTTCTTCTATAAGCCTTGGAAAAGCGGCTTCGGAACTGGCCGTGCTAAAAGCAAGTAATACGACATCCTTAACATTTCCAAGCACGACAAACACTTTCTTCCCGATCCACAAATAACTGATGCTGATCAGGATTGTCCATAGAGCCAGCACACTGATATAAAATATAAAGATGAACTTCCCGTAGGTGATTAGTATTTCAGGCCCTTTAATCGAAAGAATAGCAGCTACTGCACCAAAGGCGGCCAGAGGAGCAAAATTCATCACGTAGCCCGTAACCTTCAGAATGATTTCTGTAACCGCATCAAGCGCGCGTATTACAATTTTTCCTTTTTCACCGATGGCCGCCGTTGCTATGCCAAAGAAAATTGAAAAGACGACGATCTGGAGAATTTCATTATTGGCCATTGCTTCCACGATACTTCGTGGAAAAACATGGGTGACAAAAGCGCTGAAAGAAAGGGATGAAGATGCCAGCGGTTGAAGCCTCTCTTCAGCGGGAAGAGGCAAATGGAGGTTATGACCGATATGAAAAATATTCATGACGATCATACCCAGCATCAAAGAAAGCAAAGAAGCGCCAAGAAACCAGGCCAGTGTTTTTCCTCCGATTCTGCCTACTGCCCTGACATCTCCCAGCTTGGCAATTCCTGTAACCAAGGTGGAAAAAACAAGCGGCGCAATGATCATTTTTATGAGTCTCAAAAACACATCGGTCAGGATAGACATGCCATCTCCAAAACGATTGATCCAGGATGCCCGTGCGGAATAATGAATCAGCAATCCTGCAGCAATACCTGCTGCCATAAAAATGAGTATCCATCCGCTTAACCCGATTTTTTTCATCCTTTCATTTTTACGTTATATGCGGGATTCCGGATGTTGTGTGATGGAAACATGCGCCTGCAAACAATCGAATATTCTTCAATCCGCAAAATCTCAGATTTCCAATGAATGTAAAAAGAATACCGGTCTGTAGAATATTTGCTTATTTTACGACTTCAATAATTAATCTCCCAACCCACAAGCGATCTCTATGAGCCTATTTGTAAAAAAGCCGCTGGCCGGACTACTCGCTGAAGCTTCTGATAAAAGCGGACACTCCTTAAAAAAGACATTAGGGGCAGGATCATTGGTTGCCCTTGGTATTGGAGCCATCATCGGGGCGGGGCTTTTTTCCATAACCGGGGTCGCAGCTGCTAATCAGGCGGGTCCGGCCATAACCATTTCTTTTGTTGTGGCGGCGCTGGGCTGTTGTTTTGCCGGATTGTGCTATGCAGAGTTTGCATCCATGATTCCGGTGGCAGGAAGCGCTTATACTTATTCCTACGCGACCATGGGAGAGTTTGTTGCCTGGGTGATTGGCTGGGACCTGGTATTGGAATATGCTGTGGGTGCAGCAACGGTAAGTATCAGCTGGAGCCGTTATCTCATAAAATTTCTTGAAGGATTCAATATTCATTTACCGGACTCCATGGCCACTGGTCCCTTTGACGGCGGAATGATTAATGTGCCTGCTGTATTTATTGTTGTATTGGTAAGTCTCCTGCTCATCAAAGGCACACAGGAAAGTGCCAGGGTAAATGCCATCATTGTTTTCATAAAAGTTACCGTGGTGCTGATTTTTATTTTCCTGGGCTGGAAATACATTAACACGTCGAATTATGATCCATACATTCCGAAAAATACAGGAACGTTTGGCGAATTTGGTTTCAGTGGCATTATCCGAGCGGCTGCAATCGTGTTTTTTGCTTATATAGGATTTGATGCCGTGAGCACGGCAGCGCAGGAGGCCAAGAATCCGAAAAGAGACATGCCCATTGGTATCCTGGGTTCTCTCGCTATCTGCACTATTCTGTATATTTTATTTGCCCATGTTTTAACAGGCGTCACCAATTATACTTCCTTCAGAGGCAAAGATGGCATTGCTCCCGTAGCGGTCGCCATTGATCACATGGGAAAAGCGGATGCCAGCGGGATCATTCATCCTGACTATCCCTGGTTAAACAGGGCTATCATCGTGGCCATACTTGGAGGCTATTCTTCAGTTATTCTGGTTATGCTCATGGGTCAGAGCAGGGTATTTTTCAGCATGAGTAAGGACGGCCTTTTGCCACGTATTTTTTCCCAGGTCCACAGCAAATTCCGGACACCTTTTAAGAGTAATTTTCTTTTCATGATTTTTGTAAGCCTGTTCGCCGCGTTTGTACCGGCAAGAGTGGTAGGAGAAATGACAAGCATCGGCACCCTGTTCGCGTTTATCCTGGTTTGCATTGGTGTGCTGGTGATGAGAAAGAATATGCCCGATGCGCCACGCGGATTTAAAACTCCTTTTGTTCCCGTCGTGCCAATCCTGGGCATCATCACCTGTTTGTTCATGATGGTATTTCTTCCGCTGGACACCTGGATACGTTTGATCGTTTGGATGATCATTGGTTTCGATGTATATCTTTGGTATGGGATCAGGCATAGTTTTTTGTCCGCCGGCCAGCCGAAAACCCTATCCCAGGCTAATAAAATAGGGGGAGGCGGAGGACTCGCCCTTTCGATTTTATTGGCCCTGGTTGCTTTTACACAGCACTTACAAAAGGGAACCGTCGAAATGGGAATGGTTGTTAATAATAACCAGGGCATTTTCTATTTTTCTCTGATATTTGCGGCACTGCATGTGTTTGTTTTCAGCATGCGCCTGGCAAGAAAATAAAAAAATCTACAACTTATTTAAGAACTGATATTTATGGGTCGCATTTTTGAGGTACGTAAGGCAACCATGTTTGCGCGGTGGGATAAAATGGCGAAGCAGTTTACGCGGATTGGTAAAGAGATAGCGATTGCGGTAAAGGCCGGTGGTCCCGATCCGGCAACCAATTCGGCGCTCCGCCGGTGTTTTCAGAATGCCAAAGCGGTGAATATGCCGAAGGACAGGGTGGAAGCAGCCATCAAGCGGGCAATGGGCAAGGAAATGGAGAATTACGAAGAGATCCTTTATGAAGGATACGCCCCGCATGGCATTGCCGTGCTGGTGGAAACAGCCACGGATAATCCAACACGTACGGTGGCCAATGTAAGATCCTATTTTAATAAGGGGAGCGGCGTACTGGGAACCAGTGGAAGCGTAAGTTTTCAATTTAAGAAACTGGGCGTTTTCAAGTTGAAACCGGAGGGTCTTGATCCCGAAGAACTTGAACTTGAATTGATCGACTACGGACTGGAAGACATGGGCGAAGCCCCGGGAGAAAATAATGAACCCGTGATTGTACTGCATACCGCATTCAATAACTTCGGACACATGCAAAGAGCCCTCGAATCCAGAAATATTACGCCACTCACTGCAGAACTGGAATGGATACCCACGAGCACCGTGGAGCTGTCTGAGGAAAAAGCACAGGATGTTCTGAAACTGGTCGACAAACTAGAGCAGGACGAGGATGTGCAGAAAGTGTTTCACAATTTGGCCTAGCCAAATTGTGAATTTGAAAATGTGGTAATTTGAAAATTTGAAAATGAAGGCATTACGTTGTGCTAAAGATTTTCTGGTTTTATAATTTTCAAATTATTACTCCCTCATCATTT
>PLEB01000167.1 GCA_003136915.1 Chitinophagaceae bacterium | reverse complement strand
ACGGCCCCTGATATTGCCGGAAAAAATATTGCAAATCCTACGGCCTTATTATTAAGCGGTATCGCGATGCTTCGTCACCTTGGCTATATGAAGAATGCGGCTGTGATTGAAAATGCCTTACTATATACTTTGGAACAGGGAGTTCATACCGGTGATTTCGGAAACAAATCCATTCCCGCAAAAAACACCACTGAATTTGCACAGGCCATCATCAGCAATTTTGGTAAAACGCCGGAACATGGGGCCAAACCGGTGCTCCCCAATATGGATAAAACGCAAACCGTTTTTAAATTGGATCAAAACCAGATGATGGTTTCGGTAGAAACCAAGAAGGAATATATTGTAGGTGTGGACATGTTTATAGAAAGTTCTGAACAACCGGAATACATTGCTAAAAAATGCCAGCGTCATGGCGGTGTAAAATTCAATCTTGTGAATATCAGTAACCGTGGCACACAGGTATGGCCTACCGGTTCGGTATATACTAACCTCGTGAATTTGTATAATGTCCGTTTTGAAAGCCTTGACGGATCTCCGCTTCATCAGCAGGATGTGCTCGGCCTCTACGTAAGCCTGAGTGGAGATTTTAAAATTTGTTCATCCGAATTGCTCTCGATGTCCGGCGGAAAGAAGGCGTATAGTTTGGCGCAGGGACAGTGAGGCATTATCTCAGCTTCCTATTCTCCCCGTGCCGCCCTGCGTCCCTTGTATTTTTCTTCTCCAGATTTTTTTGAAGAGCCATGGTCAGGTCGGTTCCGGTTTGATTGGCGATACATAAAAGCACCCACAATACATCTGCGAGTTCATCGGGAAGGTTTTTCTGCTGATCGGAATCCTTAAAAGACTGGTCACCATATAACCGGCTCATGAGTCGGGCCACTTCGCCAACTTCTTCCGTCAATATGGCCATGTTGGTAAGTTCGCTGAAATAGCGGACCCCGGTTGTCCGCACCCATTCATCAACGATCTGCTGGGCCTCCCTTATGGAAATTTCATTAGATGCCATAAGTGAATGGTTTCTGTTTTTTAAATTTCAATTTCACCGACAAGATAGGTAAATGCGTGGCCACTGATCAGCACTCTGTCTTTTTTCAACTCACAATCCAGGTAACCTCTGCGTTTCGATAACTGTATGGCCGATAATTTTGTTCGTCCGAGTTTATCCGACCAATAAGGAACCATAACGGTGTGCGCGGAACCTGTTACGTGATCCTCATCAATGCCGGATTGGGGGAAAAAACAACGGGATACAAAGTCGGATTCCCTTCCTTTTGCTGTAACAATAATTCCTCTCGATGGCAGTTTTTTCAGGATGGAAAAATCAGGCGAAAGGTTTTCAATTTCAGCCTGTTCATTCAATACCACGAGGTAATCAAATGCAGATGTGTATACCTCCAGGGGCTTTACTTTTAATCCCTCTTCAATTATTTCATTGGTTTCTGCGGGAACAGGTTTATCGACTGGAAAATCAAGCGTGATTTTTTCGGAATCTCTTCTCACGGTGAGGAGTCCGCTTTTAGAATGAAACCGGATTTCTTCCTTATCATATCCCAGGTGTTCAAAAAAAACATGCGCAGATGCCAAAGTAGCATGGCCGCAAAGCGCTACCTCTACGGTTGGTGTAAACCAACGAATAAAATAGTCGTTATCCTGAGGAACGATAAAAGCCGTTTCGGCCAAATTATTCTGCGCGGCAATCTGCTGCATCAGGTTTTCACTTAACCAGCGTTGCAGGGGAACGACCGCAGCAGGATTCCCGCCGAATTTGTGATCGGCAAATGCATTAGCCACGTAAATTTTTAGGTTCATCAAAATGGATTATGAATTATGGGTTATGAATTATGGATTATGGACATAAGATGCGAATCTACACTCTAAAGTCCATCAACCCATAACCCATAATTCATAACCCATAACCCAATGCTCACTCCTTATTCCTCGTATCAATCCCAATAGTAACCGGCCCATCATTCAGCAATTCTACTTTCATGTCTGCAGCGAAAACACCGGTCTGGATTGGTCTTCCGAGATCCTTTTGGATTTGCAGGATCATCGCTTCATATATCGGAATGGCAGTATCAGGCTTTGAGGCCCGGCTGTAAGAAGGGCGGTTCCCTTTTTTTGTGGAAGCAAATAAAGTAAACTGGCTCACCAGCATCAGCTCCCCGCCGGTTTCCACCAGGGAACGGTTCATCACCCCTGCATCATCATCAAAGATCCGCAGGTTAACAATTTTATTGCTTAACCATTGAATGTCCTCCGGGCCATCCGAATCCTCTATCCCCAATAAGACAAGTAAACCATTCCCCATGGCAGATTTCACCGAACCATCTATCGTGATCCGTGCATGAATGACTCTTTGGATTATTGCGCGCATAAAAGACCAGTGTGGAAATGTGGAAATGTGTAAATTATTTTAAGGTAAAGCGCTATTCATTTTCACACTTACATATTTACACATTTCCACATTTTTCCCCCTACTTTCGTCAAATGAAGATACCAGTTTCCAAAGAAATCAGCTTCCGGACAGCTCGCAGCGGCGGCAAAGGAGGGCAAAACGTAAACAAGGTGGAAACGATGGTTTTAGGATACTTTCACATCGCCAATTCTGCACTGCTAAGCGACGAACAAAAAGCAATCCTGCATCAAAAACTTTATTCTAAAATAAATGCGGATGGCTTTTTACTGGTAAAGAGCCAGGTACACCGGTCGCAATTGGAAAATAAGGAAGAAGTAATAAAAAAGATCGAACACCTGATCGAACGCGCATTGATCAAACCAAAACCCCGCAAACCTACCAAACCGAGCTT
>PLEB01000103.1 GCA_003136915.1 Chitinophagaceae bacterium | reverse complement strand
ATCCCGGGCCTCGTCCAAGCCCAGCGCTGGCACGTAAATGCTACCGGGGGTTTATCTAATTATTCAGGCGATCTTCAGGCCCAGGCCTACACTTTCGACCAGTCTTTCTTTGCGTTCGGAGCTGGCGCCCAATACGATATTACCCGTAATTTTTCCTTAAATTCCAATATCAGCCTGATGCAGGTAGGCGCTGCTGACCGTTTCAATAAGCCCAGTCTTCAGTTCCGGAACCTGAGCTTTCAAACCAAAATCGTTGAATTGAATCTCCTTGGAGAATATACTTTTTTCGATATGACCCGTGCAAAGATTTCACCTTTTATTTTCGGGGGAATTGCCGTTTTTCATTTCAATCCTTTTGCATATGACAGCTCCGGAAACAAGGTATATCTGCGGCCGCTCAGTACCGAAGGGGAAGGACTGCAAGAGTTTCCGGGTCAGAAGCCATATAGCCTTACACAGTTTGCCATACCTTTTGGAGGCGGAATCAAATTCCGGGTATCCGATAATATCGTTCTGGCATATGAGATTGGCTTTCGCAAATTATTTACAGATTATCTGGATGATGTGAGTACACACTACGTGGACAAGACCATCCTGCTTGCGGAGAAGGGGCCGGAAGCCGTACAAATGGCTTACCGCGCTGGCGAATTAAAAACTGGTAATCCCAATTATCCCGTTTCAGGAACGGTTCGCGGCGGCCCAAAATACAATGATGTCTATTATTATACAGGTATCCGGGTGAGCGTTACGCTCATTTCCAGACGGGATCCGTATTACGGCAGGGGAAGAATCGATTGTCCCAGACCCGTACAATGATTTTAGTTGGTTAATTTTGGGGGTTGAACATACCCGATGGCATNNATTAAAACCTATATAAATCCCAGGCTCGAGATCGCGGAAATCACGGACCGCCTAAGTAAAACGCCGGACCGGAACAAAGCAATTCTTTTTGAAAATACCGGCTATGATTTCCCTGTTTTGATGAATGCTTATGGCAGCGAAAAAAGAATGTGCATTGCCCTGGGTGTTACGCATCTCGATGAAATCAGCCGCGAGATTGAGTCGCTGTTTAAGCTACTCGCAGGACCAAAAGAATCCATTGCTGATAAGCTGAGGATACTTCCCAAACTCTCGCAGTTTGCCGCCTGGATGCCCAGGATAGTCCGGGGCAGGGGAGCCTGCCAGGAAGTGGTTATTGCTTCTCCCGATCTCTACAAACTGCCTGTGATTACCTGTTGGCCAAAAGATGGCGGCCCCTTCATTACCCTGCCGGTTATTCATACCAAGGATCCGGAAACCGGCGTAAGAAATGTCGGTATGTACCGGATGCAACTGCTGGGAGCCACGCTTACCGGAATGCACTGGCATAAACACAAAGTAAGTGCCCGGCATTTCCAGGCATATAAAAAATTAAAAAAGCGCATGCCCGTGGCCGTTGCCCTGGGAGGCGATCCTGTATATGCTTACTCTGCCACGGCACCTTTGCCTGATAATGTGGATGAATATATGCTTGCAGGATTTTTACGTAAGAAAAAAGTTGAATTGGTGAAATGCCTGACCCAGCCGGATGTGGAAGTGCCAGCTGACGCTGATTTCGTTATTGAAGGATATGTTGATCCTTTGGAAGATCCGATTTGGGAAGGGCCCTTCGGAGACCATACCGGATATTATTCCCTGCCCGACTGGTACCCGGCATTCCACGTCACCGGCATCACGCACAAAAAAAACCCTGTTTACCCTGCAACGATTGTTGGTATTCCTCCCCAGGAAGATGCCTGGCTGGGGAAGGCAACCGAAAGAATTTTTCTCGCACCTATGAAAATGATGATGATACCGGAAATAGTGGACATGGAAATGCCTGTCGAAGGCGTTTTTCATAACCTCGTCATTGCCCAGATCCACAAAGCCTTTGCAGGACATGCCCAGAAAGTAATGAGTGCGATGTGGGGGGCCGGACAAATGATGTTTAATAAAATCCTGGTGCTGGTTGACGAAGGCGTTAAAATCACTGATTACAGGTCCCTCGCAAGATATGTGTTTAAGAACCTCAACCCTGCAACAGATATTGCAATAGCCCAGGGGCCCATGGATGTTCTTGATCACAGTTGCAGCAAACTCGGATTCGGAGGTAAAATGTGTCTCGACGGTACCAGGAAATTTCCTGAAGAAATTGATGAGCGCTTTATTTTTCCCAATACAGAAAAGAAATTCAATGTGGATGAGGTCTTGCATTCATTTCCCGAAATAAAGGCTTTGAATTTCGGACTACTTAAATCGGATATTCCCTGCATTATTGTTTCAGTAAGAAAAATCCGGAAGGGCCAGGTTCGCGCATTGCATCAGGCAATGGCAGAAAAACTCGTTTCAAAATACGGGATTAAGCTCATGCTGTTTATTGATGATCTCATTGATCCGGATAATCTTCCAGTCGCTCTTTGGAGATTTTGTAATAACCTGGATCCCAAGCGTGACAGCTTCTTATTTGAAGGAAAACATGAGGATAAACTAAATACATGCATGGGGCTGGATGGCACTACAAAAACCGAAATGCTGGATGGGTTTCAGCGCGATTGGCCAAACATAATCGTGGCCGATGACGAGACCATTTCAGCGGTGGNNTGGGACTCGCTTGGGATAGGATCATTTATTCCTTCCCCTTCTCTTTCTTTCCGCGATCAGTTATATGGAAAGGAGGCTGTGGCTTCCGTGTGATGAATTATTGTTTGAACAAGGCGGCCATTCCCTGGGCATACCATCTCGCCATGTAGTCATTCGGATGCAGCGGATTCGAGATGCAGTCCTTTGCTTTCTTGCGTGAATAAATAAAGCCGCTGGTGGAAGTCATATCCAAATTAATGATCCCCTTTGTTTCCAATTGCTGCAGCATTTTCGAATAACCCTCCAGATTGCCGACATAAAAAGATTTGTTCTTGTCTGAACCGAGAATATAATCAGGATCAAATTTCATGTTGGACAATAAAAGAAATTCTGCCTCCGGGTTGGCAGCTTTCACCTTATTGATGATGGTCTGAATAAATACTTTGTATTCCTCCGGCTTGTATGCCCAGAAATCATTCATTCCGAAATCAATGATCACCAGGTCCGGGTTCAGCGGATTAATATATTTTTCCGCATAATCCGCACCCCAGTCTGCCCTTGCCCCGGGCAGCGCTGCATTGGATAAACAGATATCATCATAACCGTAAATTTTTTTGAGGGCCCGGGTAAATAAATCGACATAGTTCGGCATATAAGGCGGAACCGTATCATAGCTGCTTACATCCAATCCCCTGGTTAGGCTCATCCCATAAGCAACGATATGTAATGGAGATTTTGATTTTAATAATCCAATGGTCCTCGGCATCATTTCTCCTTTATAGGCAGGGGCGGGGCCCTTCCATTTATCTCTATGTGTATAGGTTACGACAATCCACTGCGATTGCAGATTATACCAGGCCAGATCGGTCCCGGGAAATGAACGGTCTGTTCTGAAGGACATTTTTGAATGAACGCGCCTGCTGATCGTTCTGCCGGTTAAAATAAAGTCATCCTTTTTTGAGTAGGTAGTTGAAAGATCAAAACTCTTTACAGATAGGATTTTAGTTGGGATAAAAAGAAGGTTCCCCGACGCATCAGCTCCGTTACGCGCCAACAAAAGAACAGTTTCATTGTAGATCGTGTCCGAATTCCAGAAAGGGCGCATGTATTGATCCAGATCGCACATGGGATAATTTTTTTTAGCAGGACTACCTATATTTAGTTCTGTCTTATAATCATTCACTTCAATGGTTCCGGATGGAGGGCTGTCTTTTTGCACTGTGATTGTGACATATTTTGTGAAGGGAGGCGCTTCCGTGTAAATTCCCGTTTCTTTAAAGCTGGTGGAAGAAATCGTATTGCTTTTATACTTCAACAATTCATTATCGGCAGAATCATAAAAGCGCAACCAGGAGCTGGCTCTTAGATTTTGATTACTAACCTTCAGTTTCATACTATACTGAAGAATGGAAAGCGGAGCAACTTCCAGGCGTCGGATAAAAGGACTGTCATTTTGTGCAGATCCTTTAATTGACAAGACCTGAAGAAAAACAATACCAATAAAAAGGCGTTTCATAGGCCCTCCCGGTTAGCATATCCAACGGCGTACACTTCAGCCTTGAGTGTGAGGTTTTGTTTTTCGTTCGAAAGGCATTCGATCCTGAGCGGCCTTCCGAAATCAAGGTCATCCTCACTTATCTCACCTGCTGCCCAGGATAACCCGCTCCAGATCATTTTATCATATTGGATACGGATATCTATGGGTTTTCCGTTTTGAGAAACATTAATTTTAAAATACTCATCCATTTTCTTACCATCCGGAGGTGCTCCTCCCCAGGTGCGGTAAGGAAAACCCTTCTCATCAAATTGCTGAAACATTATCCGGAGACTCCGGGTCGGAATTTTTGCAACCGTCGCTTCTATTTTATTTCTTCCGGTTTGATTGAATTCAGTATTGATCTTTGAGATAAAAATAGGAATAGATATGGAGTCGTCCTGCCCGAGATCATATTTTTCTGTAGCATACTGATCAATACCTACCACGGTCAGCTGTTCCGGACCCAGGGAAAGATTAATTCCCTTTAATACTGGTTTGTAACCGCCATCAGCGTATAATACCCTGGAAGTTCCGCCGGCCATTACAGGCAATGAGATGTTTACAATCTGTTGGGAGGGATTGACTACGGTACAAACTATCCCCTGCGTTCCTTCAGCCTTAAACCCATAAGGTTTTCCGCTCCCCGGTATCTCACCAAAACTGCTGAACTTATCCAGCTTCTGCAATTCGTGAAAAAGGCTTTGGGTTTTCGCAAACCATTTCGCATCATTATTGGTCAGCAATTCAAGATTGCCGTGGTACACATTCATCCATCCGCCTCGGGCAAGTTCCAGAATCAGCATACCCATCCAGCAACTATGCCCACGTGAATAGCAGGTTCCGGTTTTCCCTATCATGAATGCACAGCTATCTATTCTGCGCAACGGCAGTCCATTGAATTCAAACTGACGGACCATGTGATCAGAATAATTATCTGCAGAACGCCAGATATTCATCATCGGCACATCTGAAAACCGGGGATCTCCGGAATAAAGCGTATCGAAAGCCAGCAGCCAGCGGTGATTAATATCTTTCTTAAATGGAGAATAAGTATTTTCCATATCGCCGCCAAAACCATTATAGCCGATGATAAGTACATCACTATTTTTTGCCCGGAATTTTTCAAGCATATCGATAAAGGCAGCCTTGTTTTTTTCTTCCACCTGTTCCGGGCTGTATTTATCTTTTGAAGCCGGAGTGACGGCCTCGAAATATGCAAAGTCGAACTTAAACATACGCACGCCTCTATCATACCAGAGTTGCAGGGACCCGGCCAGGTGATTCAGATAACCACCTTCAAACAGGCAAAGAATATTCGGATCTGTTCCCAGGGAATCCTTCCATTCATCAATGACTTCCAAAAACCTTCCGCTGTGCGTTGCGATCAGGTTGGTGGAGAACCACATGCCGGGAAAGAGATTGTTGGTTTTGCAGGATCCCAGCCATTTATCGGGCCCATTGGGCCAGTGCTCCTTATCCCAGGTGCGGTAGCCTCCCCATTTGCCAAACCAGAAAGCATCCATCATATAATAATCTATTTCCACTCCGTTTTTTTTCAACCGTATGATTTCATCAAGTTCCCGGAGGGCAAGTGTTTCTGTCAGGGCAACATTATCCGACAAAGGATCGTAGGCCGACCAGTTATTATAAACAAAAACGGGTTTTTTTGGTCCTTCAAAAGCCGCCCTGGGTAAAAAGGAAAAATCCGAAGGTGAATGTTGTGCCAGAGCTTTTGCCAGCGGGTGTGCAGCAAGGCCCCATAATGCGGCGTGCTTAATCAAAGCTCTTCTTTTCATCGAAGTAATTTATGAATTTAAAAACAGGCGCCCACGCCTTTGGCAGGCACAGAACTCAGATTGAAATCCATGTTTCCGGAATGAATACCCAATTGCCAATGCAAATCAAGACCCTGGTTCCTGAGTAAAGAATTCTCTCCGATATTGTAATTATCAAATGAGCCCGGTTTAGGAAATGAAACCAGACTGGTCTTACCAGGATTCTTGAAATCCGGGTTTATGTTAGTCCCCGCCAATTTACCGGATATCATTTCAATATGATATTTTTTTGTCCAGGCAGAAAAATCATGTATTCCGTCGGCATTAAATTTCTCATTCAGACTCCACCAGTCATTGCCCAGAAAAATATCGTTTCCCTTATTTCCTTTTATCAGGCTATCCTTTCCGACCAATATATTATTATAGAACGCGAATTGCTTTCTTTCGCATTTGTCCGAATAACTAATTGCGGCTTCCAGATTATTATAAATAGTATTGTTGTAAACATTAGCGTTATGAAACTGATCGCGATCTCCTGAACTATTCCAAACATATATTCCAGCTTTGGAATCGGAAACCGAGCCGTCATTTTCACTGATATTGAAACGGACAATATTATTAAACCATGGGCTTGCACCCAAATACTGAAAAAGGCAATATCCGCTTCCCTGGTTACTATAAGACAGGCAATATTGAATGATCGAATTGGTGGTGCCTCCATCCAGGTCGAACCCGCCTCCATCTGCGCCCCCTACAGAAGTTTTATTCCGGTAGGAGAGGCAATGCTGAATGACAACGCTATCGGATTCATAGCACCAGATGCCGACAGGACCATTTCCAATGCGGGGCATATCCCATCCATTATCAGTTGCCGTGCAGTGATCAATCAGCAGGTTCGTACAATGACCGGCTACTATGCCATTACCGCTGTGATTGGTTAGGTTGGTCGGATCGCCGGGATTATCTACAGCGCTGCAATCCATGATCTGGATATTCCTCGACTCCTTTTTGCCATGGCTCCCTTCAACAGCAATACCGGCAGCGCCATTTTCGTGTACATGAATTCCCGAAATACGAATGTTTGTGGAAGAATAGATCAGGAGACCAGATTTCTGAAAACCCGATATGTCGAGTGCTTCCGCCTTAATATGATCGCAGTTGATTATCGAAAATCCGTTTTTACGGTTTCCGTTTTTTCTTCCGGAGCCTTCCAGGTCCAAGTTTCTTATGGAAACATGCCTCACGAAATGGAATATGACAGCTGACGCATTGCCGCCATCAATTTTCGCATGACCATCACCGTAAGAGCTGATCAGGATAGGCTTATCTTTATCACCAGATCCGGTTGAATCCAACATTAGAGTCCCTTTAAATGTTTGGCCGCCCTGGAAGTAGACTGCGTCCCCGGAAAATAAATGAATTTTCTTTAATTGGTTAAGTGTTTGCCACGGGTTATTTTTAGTCCCTTTGTTGTTGTCATTGCCATTTGTGTCAAAATAATATGCATTCGGTTTTGAAGGTAACGGTTGCCCGGCAGTACTAAATTCAAAGGACAACAGCAGCAATATCAATATCATCTTTAAGGCTCTGTATCCTTTCATGAAATCCATAGAATTTAAAGTTACGGCCCAGACTGGTTTTCAGATAAAGTTTTCGAATAATCTTGCTCATACGATGCTTGATTTCCTGGAAGTATTCGCCTAAGTAGCAGATTTAACCATATTAGCCAAGACAACGAATAAAATGTTAATATTCCGTATTGTGCCTACTTAACTGACTTAAATAGTTTCAATCCTATTCAATATCCCAGATTCTGCTTTAACTGGGGATCCAAAATAATTTCTTGTTGCGGTATTGGGAAATATTCGTTTTTCCCCTTGGTAAAGGTAGAACCTGCCAGAACACAGCCAATGCCCCGACCCTGCTCCACCATCAAATACGCATTCAAATATGTATCTGCAATTCCCCATCTAACTAGGTCAAAAAAGCGGTGACCTTCCTGTGCAAGTTCCAATCTTCTTTCCATACGAATGGCGTTACGCGCGAAAGTCTGGTCTGTCCAGGTCGTATTATACAAGCTCATAACATAATTTGCTGAAGGCGAACCTGAGGAATTGTCTATCGGAACAGTGCAACCGGTCATCGCTCTTGTCCGCACCATGTTAACGTAGGTCCTGGCTTGTTCGAAATTACCTATCTCCGCTTCACATTCTGCGGCCCATAATATTACCTCAGCATAACGAATGATATTATAGTTAACGGCGCTGTTACCCACGTAATAATAGCTTGATATAATGCCGCCAAAACCAACACCCTGCTCAGCCTGGGTAAACATATTCTTAATGTTTATGTAGGGCCCTCCGAATGTCTGATCCTCTACCCAGCTTTGTCCTGGATCAACACCCCAATCGAGATACGGAACACCCCTACGTCCAACCGACCAATCAAGGCGGGGATCCACAGTGCCCTGGTAAGGGATAAAAGGACTTGAGGATGGAATGCCCTGATCATTGGTCATGTTCGTTATGTTGGAGGTATCATTGCCGGAAGCATCAAGCATCGGCAGACCATTCACATCGGTCTTAAATGCATTTACTAAATTGAAGGAGGGTTGCTTCCAATATCCGTAAGTAACATCCGCAGCGGTGCCGACGGGGCTAATGCCGGTCTCGCCAAGGTTGGCATTATCAGGAAGGCTGGTTGGGTCAACTGAAAAATTTATCTGCAGCACGGACTCCATATTATTCTCTGTGCCCACGTCAAAATTATCGTGATAGCAGGGCGTCAATCCATACTTCACACCCTGGGTGTTTACTCCGCTGGCAATGATACTATCCAATATGGCTTTACCGGCAGCAAATTTTTGCTCGAACAGATAGCATTTGGCAATATAGCAAGCTGCCGCCCATTTATTGGCTTGCCCGGCCAGTGGCTGTTTTTCAGGCAGGTTGTCAAAGGCAAAACGAAAATCAGCTTCAATCTGAGGCCAGATATCAGTCGTATTGGAAAGATTGTTGAAGTTTACAACTGTTTCATCAACATAAGGCACATTGTTCCACATCATTTTGGCATCGAAGTGGAAATGCCCTCTGAGGAATCGAGCTTCAGCAATGGCTTCGTTTTTTTGACCGGCGTTCATATCCGTGGCGTGGGTGGCCGCAATAATGACCGTATTGGCTCTTGCAACCCCATCATAATCGGCCGTCCATTTATCATCTATAAAATTAGTAGTCGAAATAGTCTGAAAATTTTGAATATTAAGTGCATCCGGGGATTGATGAGGAAGTCCGCCGCCGCCTGTTCCGCCTAAATAAGTATCACCGGAGGTAATATCTCCATACACCCAATTCGTGCCGGACGTGCCCCACCAGGTGCTCTTTACATCTATGCCTGTAAGATCATGATAGGCCCCGATCAACAATTGTTGTACGCCGGCGCTATTATAGAATTTATCCAGGGTAATCGCATTGCCCTGAGGCGCCACATTCAAAAAATCTTTTTTGCAAGAGCCAAACACTAATAGTATCAGGCAGCTGCTAAAAATAATTGAAAACTTTTTCATATCAAATGACTTTAAATAGCATGAATTTTTATAACCCAAAGTTTATCCCGAAGAGAAATTTTCTTGCAATAGGATATGCAGTACCATAGTCAATTCCTAAATTATGCGGATCCCCGTCGTTGACTTCCGGGTCCATTCCACTGTAATGTGTAAACGTGAAGAGGTCGTAGGCCTGAACATATATCCTCAGCTTTTTGATGCCTTTTAAATGAGGAATAGTATAGCCAAGTTGTACATTCTTAATGCGCATATACGAACCATTTTCAATAAAAAAGCTAGACGGTGACTGGTCGTTCGCGCTCAGGTCCTGGGAAAAAATTGGCAATTTTGCATTGGGATTGCTGGGGCTCCAGGTATCTAAGGAACCTGCAGTTAAACCACCCTGACCAGCTGCACCCGGCCCATTGGCAAATTGGGACATGACCCGGGCATAATTGAAAATTTTGTTGCCGTAAACGCCTTGCAGGAATATTCCTAAATCAAAATTCCGGTAATATAAATTCAGGTTAAATCCATACGAAAACTTAGGATTGGGGTCTCCAAGAAATGTCTCATCATGGGCATCAATTATATTATCCTTGTTCATGTTTTTGTATTTCATATGACCCAGGCCATTTGCAGGTGTAATGCCAAAGTTTGATTCATCTGCGTGGTTTGCAATATCTGCCGCGTTTTGATAAAACCCTTGGAAAACATAACCGTAGAAACTGGAAACAGGACGCCCCACTACACTTCTCGTTAGGTAAATAGCACCGTTTGAACCGAATTGCCCACCCTGAATATATGTACTGTCGATTCCGTTGA
>PLEB01000216.1 GCA_003136915.1 Chitinophagaceae bacterium | reverse complement strand
GTCAACTTCGTATTCCTCGCAAAGCCCTTCGTATTCGTTTTACCTTTTTGTAAGGGAAGATTCTGCTTGGCTTTGGAAAGACCACCTCCACCCGGGCGGGTATCCTTCTTATTTTTCTTATTCGGTATCAATGACATATTTCCTGAGGTTTGGCCGCAAAGTTAAGGAAATACTTAATTTATATGAATACAGCGCCTGGTTTAATCCCATGATTGATTGCCACGCAACCATCCGGCTAAAATGATAGTTCTCATCTATCGGTAACAAACACTCGGAGTTGTTTAATTATAATATTTCTAATACCGGCAAGGTTATTGGTTGTTTTCGGACCGGAATTGTCCGTTATCGAACAGTCCTAATTGTTAAAGAAAACCTATTACCATTGATTTACAACTGATTGATGAATTGGCATGGTGTTGTAGATCTATTTACATCGAAGAAAATACAAATGAAAAATTTATCCAGATCAGAAAAAAAATAAAAAAATATTCGGCAGACTGCAACATGATTTAAAAGCCTGCGTCTTATTAACAATAACAAAAAACAATAACCACATCAAAACATCGAAAAATGAAAAAGTTAGTTCTCGCTCTGGCAGTGATCCTGATAGCCGGCCTAAGCAGCGCCTCAGCGAATGATCCTGTTTACGTAAACAAAAGAGTGTCCGCCGCATTTCAGTCCGATTTCACACATGCAAAAAATGTCAGCTGGGTTGAGTCACCAAAATATGTAATGGCACAATTCAGTATGAATAATAAGATCATGTTTGCCTATTACAATCATGATGGAAGCTTTATCGGCGTGATCCACAATATTCTTACCACTGATTTGCCCGATAATCTCCGCCATACCATTAAAAAAGGTTATGGATCCTATTGGGTTTCAGAACTTTTTAGAATGGATACTGATCTTGAATCTTCCTATTATATCCGGCTTGAAAATGGAACGGAATCCATTGTACTGAGTTCTGATGGAGCAGAAGGCTGGAAAATATTTAGTGTAACAAATAGTTCCGGAAAAGAATCCGCATCTCTTTAGCAGTGTATCTTTTGAGTTTAAGTTTAATCCCTCCGTTCTCCACGGAGGGATTTTTTTATTCCTGATGCAGGTGTTTCCTAACTTTGTCAGATCGAACTTTTGAATTTACGGCATGCAAAAAACACTAGTGGTTGCAGGAGGGGGAGCGGCTGGTTTCTTCTGCGCAATCACAGCAGCCCGCATGAATCCTGAGTTGCACGTCGTGATCGTGGAAAAATCAGGAAAGTTACTGACCAAGGTAAAGGTAAGCGGCGGCGGCCGGTGTAATGTAACACATGCCTGTTTCGATATTTCCGAAATGATTCGAAAATACCCGAGAGGAGCCCGGTTTCTGAAAAAAACCTTTCACCAGTTTTTTACAACGGACACTATTCAATGGTTTGAAGAAAGAGGCGTAAAATTAAAACAAGAAGAGGATGGGAGAATGTTCCCGGTTACTGATTCTTCGGGAACCATTGTGGATTGCCTGATTCAGGAAGCCAGCAAATACCGGATAGAGATACGCCTGCACCATGAAATAAAATCATTCGATCCGGGCGAAAGCAACGCAGGCTTCGGCATTCATTTTTCTAATGGGTGGGAAGTGAAGGCCGATTTTCTTTGCATTGCCAGCGGAGGTTATCCTAAAGCGTCTATGTTTGATTGGATCCTGCGTACGGGTCATACCATTGAAGAACCCGTTCCGTCTTTATTTACATTTAATTTGCGGGGAAATGAGATAACCTCGCTGATGGGGGTTTCTGTTCCTGATACTATAGTAAGCGTAACGGATTCTTCATTGAAAGAAAGGGGCCCTTTGCTTATCACGCATTGGGGTATGAGCGGACCCGTCATATTAAAACTCTCAGCCTGGGGCGCCCGGGTGTTGAAAGAGAGAAATTATCAGTTTGAAATTTCTGTGAACTGGCTTCCCGCTCACCCGGAATTATCTTTAAGGGAAAAAATTCATTTGATCCGTAAGGAATCAGGAGGCAGGAAAATACGGCATAAAAATCCATGGGGCCTTCCGCAAAGGCTCTGGGAATGGCAGCTGCAACAAAGTGGAATCGGTGATATTCATTGGGCAGACCTTTCCGCGCTATTTCAAAACAGGCTCATGAACAACCTATGTAATCAAGCATTCACGATTCATGGGAAGACCACATTTAAAGAAGAATTTGTAACAGCCGGCGGAGTGCGGCTTGCTGAGATCAATCCGCAAACCCTGGAAAGCCGGATCAGGCCGGGGTTATTTTTTGCCGGGGAGGTAATGGATGTGGACGGACTTACGGGCGGATACAATTTTCAGCATGCATGGACGAGCGGTTTTATTGCCGGGAGATCGGTGGCGGGTTACAGTCAATGAATATCATATCGGACAAATTGTTTACATTCGAAAATTGCAAGGCTCATGGAACCCGGAAAGGGATTTAAATAAAACCACCCATTATGGAAGAAATAGAAGTGCCCACAGAACAACTTCACGAAACGATCGGGGAGAAGGTGGAAGAAGCTGAAGGGCATGAAGAGAAAAAAAGCATGATGGGGATTGCGATTTCCACTGCACTGATGGCGGTTTTTGCTGCACTTTCAAGCCTGATCGCGGGTCATCATTCAGACGAGGCTGTGCTGGAACAGATCCATGCTTCGGATCAGTGGGCATACTATCAGGCAAAAGGTATTAAAGCTGAAATCCAATCGCTTTCAACCAATACAGATAAATCAGCAGCCATTACAAAATACAAAAACGAGCAGGCCGATATTAAAAAGGAAGCTGAGGCGTCTGAAGCTGCTTCCCACCTCCATTTGGAACATCACGCCATACTCGCACGTGCCGTTACCCTATTTCAGATTTCCATTGCCATTTCAGCAATTGCCATTCTAACCAAAAAAAGAATCCTCTGGTTTGCCAGTCTGGGCATTTCCTGTTTTGGATTGTTCTTTTTTATTTCAGGCCTTTTCTGATGTCCGGGTATTTTGACCGGTAATAAAAAAATGAAATCGGGGGAAAATTGACTGCGCTTATCTTTGCATTATGCGTGGAATGAAGACCATTATATTTTTGCTGATATCGAATAGCTTCATGACTTTGGCCTGGTACGGGCACCTTAAATTCAAAGAATTTTCCTGGGGAAGGACCCTGGGATTGTTTTCTGTCGTCCTCATCAGCTGGGGGTTAGCTTTTTTCGAATACCTTTTTCAGGTTCCGGCCAACCGGGCAGGATTTAAAGAAAATGGGGGCCCCTTCAGCCTGGTTCAGTTGAAAACCATCCAGGAGGCCATCACACTTTCAGTGTTTGTGTTATTCACGATTATTTTTTTTAAGGAGGAAAAGCTGGGCTGGAACCACCTGGTCGGTTTCGCCCTGCTCGTTGCAGCCGTATTTGTGATTTTCAAAAAATGGTAATCGTAAATATATTTTACGAGAATATTCATATCAATATTTAACAATTAATTTATCCTTTTATTCAAAAGGCGGATAAATCCTTACCGTTAGTTCATAAGTTTGCTTCCTATTTAACCTTTAACATGATGAAGCCGATTGCCTGGTTCCTGTTCGCATCGATAATGCTCATTTCCGTTTCCTGTAAGCATAAAAGGGCTGGAACCCCGCAGGTGCTTGTCTATGGCCACGATTTTTCTTCGCCTGAGGCGGGCAACAATGTACAGGTATTAGAAAAATTAGGTGAAAAGAACGGTTTTGGGCTAAGACTGACAGATACATCACTTCTCTTTACGGATGATTCCCTGCAAAATTACGCAGCTGTCATTTTATTGAATTGTTCCGGAATGCCTCTGCAATACCTGGAAAGGATTGCCCTGGAAAGATTCATACAGGCAGGCGGTGGCGTTGCCTGCATTCATGAACCTGTTGAAACGGAAGACTGGCGCTGGTATGGCAGATTAATCGGATCTGATTCCACCGTCCCCGCTTTTTTTCATGATTTTGATGGAGGCAGGGCTTTTTATACCTCCGATACGGTCAATCCGCAGCGTTATAATGACCAGGAATATTTGAAGAAGATCCTTAACGGTATTGAATATGCCATAGGTGAATACCAACCCCTTGATTACACCAAGGCTAGGGTTGATTACCCTCCTACGGAAAACCATTTCACCAAGCATTCCCTTGTTCAGGCAACTTTTTTTGAGCCGACGGAAATGACGATTCTTCCGAATCTCGATGTCCTGATCCTGCAGCGGCGGGGCGAGATCATGTTATATAAAAATGAAACAGGAAAAGTAAAGCAAGCCGGTTTTCTGAATGTTTACTGGAGAACACATGTGAAAGGCGTTAGTGCGGAAGAAGGCATGCTGGGCCTTTCCAAGGATCCGGCCTTCGCAACAAATCACTGGGTATATATTTATTACAGTCCGGCCGATAGTTCCGTCAACCGTTTATCGCGATTTACATTTAACAATGATACCATTGAAAATAATTCTGAAAAAGTAATCCTGGAAGTGAAAGCACAGCGGGAGATCTGTTGTCACACCGGAGGTTCGATTGCATTCGGTCCCGATAGTTTATTGTACTTCTCTGCGGGCGACAACTCCACTCCATTCGACGAACCGGGTGCGAAATATATCAGCAGCAGTTTTGCGCCATTGAATGATGTTCCGGGGCATCAGCAATATGATGCGGAGCGGTCGGCTGGAAACAGCAACGACCTTCGGGGAAAGATCATGCGCATCCGGGTTCATGCAGATGGAACCTATGAAATTCCGAGTGGAAATCTATTTCCGCCTGGCACGGCCAAAACCAGGCCTGAGATTTACGTAATGGGCAACCGGAATCCTTACCGGATTTCCGTTGATCAGAAAAACAGTTTTTTATACTGGGGAGAAGTTGGACCCGATGCGAATAATGACAGTCTGGATACTCGCGGTCCGCGGGGATACGATGAAGTAAATCAGGCAAGAAAGGCCGGTTTTTTCGGATGGCCATTTTTTGTCGGCGATAANNTATCCGTATCATGCTTACAATTATGCAACCGGAGAGCATGGTGCGGCCTTCAACCCCGAGAAGCCGGAGAATCATTCCAGGAACAATACAGGCCTTATAGAACTTCCTCCTGCGCAGCCGGCTTTTATCTGGTATCCTTATGCGCATTCTCCTGAATTTCCGGAACTCGGTTCAGGGGGCCGGAATGCCATGGCCGGGCCAGTCTATTATCCCGATCTGTATCCCGAAGCAACCCGCTACCCGGATTATTATAATGGGAAGTTGTTTATTTACGATTGGATACGCGGATGGATAAAAGTAGTTACCATGCAGCCCGACGGCGATTTCGAATATATGGAGCCTTTTCTGGAGCACACGCCATTGCATAACTGTATTGATATGGAAGTGGGGCCGGACGGGAAATTGTATCTGCTGGAATATGGCACCGCCTGGTATGCAAAAAACCCTGATGCAGGACTATCCCGCGTTGATTATAGTGCCGCAGTGCCGACCGCAGCAGCCGCATCGACTCCTGCTGGGGCTGATTCTTCTGCATCTGCGCGCGGACCATTTGCAGCGGGATATGGATTGACCCAGGTTATGGATTGCAAGAGTTGTCATAAGGAAAATACTGTTTCCATCGGGCCATCATTCCAGCGCGTTTCGGAAAAGTATGCGAAGGACAAAAATGCGGAAGTTTACCTTAGTCAGAAGATCATGAAAGGAGGCAGCGGGGTCTGGGGTGATGTAAACATGGCGGCCCATCCTGATATTTCAAAGCATGATTTGAANNCGGTATTATTTTGCGGGAGTTTTTCTGATTCTGGGCTGCCACAGTAATGAAAATACATTTGGTCATGGTGCAGCTGGCAAACGGCTTCAAGATTTATTGGATCAAAAAGAATATTTCCGGCTGAATGACCAATTGAACTCGCTTAAGCCCGGATTAGACAATGAGGAAAGATTGTATTATCAGGCATTCGTTGACAATGCATTTAACCTCAACAGGCAAGCCATTGAGGATATCGATAGCCTTTTTAAGGATTACAATGCGGCTTTGCCTGATTCCTTAAAGGTTAATTTATACCTGCTCCAGTCAGATAGTTATTTTAAGATTTTCCAATATGCTGAATCTGCGCAGAGCGACAGCATGGCATTGGATCGCGGCGCGCATAATTCCGATACTGCTGAATTAAATGATATCAGGAACGACCTTTTGGTCCGTAATGCGTTGCGCTCCATTTCTCCACAACAAACCATCATTCAGGACAGCACAACGATACATTGGGTGAAAGACCGCCTGGGCCTGATTGGAATCCCTTTGAAATGCAGGGGAATAAATTATGAGGCGATCTTTGACACCAGGGCAAATATCTCATCCATATCAAGAACATTTGCGACCCGCCTGGGATTAAAAATACTTCCTGTTACCTATGAAGAAGGAAGTGGTATTACCGGAATAAAATTTCAGACTGGCTTAGGCATTGCCGACAGTTTGTATATAGGAAATATTCTGATACGCAATGCCGTGTTTCAGGTGATGCCGGATTCCATATTATACCTTGCCCAGGCAAATTTTTCTTTGAGTATAATTATCGGCTTTCCGATCATTGAAGAACTCAGGGAAATACATCTTCACCAGGATGGCCGGATGGTTATTCCGTTGAAGACATCGGCAAGCGAATTGAAAAACTTTGCACTGGATGGCCTGGATCCCGTTATCATGCTAGGATCGGATGGAGATACACTTAATTTTCACATTGACCTGGGAGCAACGAGTACCACCCTTTACGATGCCTATTTTGAAAAATACAAACAGAAAATAATTAAGGAGAGCGTTAAAAAATCAGCTGATTTCGGAGGAGCCGGTGGGGTAAAGCGAAAAGATGTTTATGTGCTTCCGGCCCTGCATTTGACGCTGGGAGACCAGACTGTGACGGTTGATAGCGTGGATGTGCTCACACAAAAGATTTTTCCAAAGGAGCGATTCTACGGAAACCTGGGCCAGGATTTTACCGGTAAATTCAGGGAAATTATTTTTAATTTTAATTATATGTACATTGAGGTGAAGTAGATCATTTTTCATTTCAAAACCTCTTCGCTATGCTTGCTGACCAGGAGCTCAAATCTTTTGTTCCCACAGTGGTGCCGGACAAAGCAAAATTATTTTACCGGGACATCCTGGGATTAACCCTTTTAGGAGAGGATAAATATGCATTGGAGTTTGAGGCCAACGGGAGGTTGTTAAGAGTTACTACCGTACCGGAGTTAAAACCGCACACTTTTACTGTCCTTGGCTGGAATGTCAGCAATATTTCCGCTACAATAAAATTGCTGAATGCAAAGGGCGTTTATTGCGAAAAGTATGATTTCCTTAACCAGGATGAATTGGGAGTCTGGACCTCCCCGGGAAGTTCAAAAGTCGCCTGGTTCAAAGATCCGGATGGGAATGTGCTTTCGCTTACGGAGTGAGATTTGGCGATTAAGTGGTTTTTATTCTCAGGTCATAAACAAAATCCTGAATATCAAGAATTTGAAATTCACTTCGATCAGGATGCAAAGGATTGAGAAGGTAATTA
>PLEB01000336.1 GCA_003136915.1 Chitinophagaceae bacterium | reverse complement strand
AGGTCTGGAATCCACGCCCTCCTGCTTCAGACTGACGATCAGTTCATCCCGCTTTTGCTCGGATAAGCCCTTTATTCTTGCAGTCATTAGCCAGTAGGCGTTTGTAGCCCAGGCGTTGGTTTGGTTCAGCAGAATGGGAACATTCTTTAGTTCCTTTGAATAGGATTTGAAAATTCGTTGTTTGGCCTCCATGATCTCATCAATCCTCTCCAATTGTGCACAGCCGATGGCCGCCTGAATATTAGTCATCCGGAAATTATATCCTTTCTCAGGATGCCAGTACCTTTTGGTCGGACTCATCGCATGATCACGCAAAAATTTGCATCGTTGATACAGATTTTCGTCGTTGGTCGTAATCATACCGCCCTCTCCGGTAGTAATATTTTTATTGCCATAAAAGCTGAAGGTTGCGCATTTTCCCCAACTACCTACTTTTTTCCCGTTAATAGTAGCCCCATGGGCTTCGGCTGCATCCTCAATGACGAGAATATTGTGTTTTTTGGCAATTTCGTTGATGCGAACCATATCCGCGGGATGGCCGTATAAATGAACGGGAATAATCGCTTTTGTGCGGGCAGTAATGGCCTCTTCGATCCGGTCAGGATCAATGCACAAATTAAAAGGGTCAATATCAACAAATATAGGTTTGGCGCCAACATATAATACTGCATTCGCAGTTGCAACAAAAGAAAGATCTGGAACAATCACTTCATCGCCGGGCTTGACTCCGACCGCGTCCAGGGCCAATTGAATGGCCACGGTACCGTTCATTAGTGCTACACCGTATTTCGCATCGCTGAAAGCGGCGAAGCCTTTTTCAAATTCATCAATGTATTTTCCCAGCGAGGAGATCCAGGTGGAACGGATCGCTTCAGTTCCATAGGCAATTTCCTTTTCGGTAATGGATGGCTTGGAAATAGGAATAAATCTGTTCGTCATCTGAGATCGGTTAATTGAAAAGTTCGGAAAAATAACTATAAACCAATTTACTTCTTTCCTGATAGGCGTAACCATCGCGAAGAACGCGTTCTCTGGCTGCATGGCGGATTTCCAGGGCTCCTGATACGGGCAAGGATAAAATCTTTCCTGCACTACCGACCACTTCATCATCGGATTTGAAAAAAAATGCTTCCTTTCCGGGCTTAAAAAAACTAACATGCTCATCCGAAAAAGGAGCAAGCATGATGCCGCCGATACCGGGAATCTCGAAAGACCGCATATTTTGAGAGTTTCTGTTTTGAGATCTGAAAACATTTAATTGCAACCTGTATTTCCTTAAAATATTCCAGAAATGATCATTATACACGCCAGGAAATACCTTAACCAGGGCAGAAGGTTTAAAAAATTTGTTCCAATCCGGTCCATACACATCTACCGGGAGACCAGCATCCAACAGGAGCTGCACAATGCGTTTCCTTTCGTCATCGGCGCAGCCAACAAAGCAGGCCCGGACAATTTCTGGTTCTTTCTCCGCCATATTGAACCTTGTATCGCTCACCTCGAATCCAAATGGCAAATACCTACCNNGGATGATCCGGATTATAATTCGCTAAACGGATTCCTCTTTTTTTTGCATATTGCAAGGTCTCCGGATATATTTCCATGCCTTTAAAAATCCAGATCAGATCCGGCCGGAAGGATTCAATGGATTTAATTACATGTTGATTGACCTTGTTTAAAACGGATTTTGGCAGGAACCGGTTTGTTATTTTACCCATCAGGGATTTATTCAATTTATCCAGTTCATCAACGTAATCCAGGGAACCCAGCTCCACACCGGGAATTTCCCGAAGATGAGTGGAATAAAAATGCGCCAGCAAGCGGTCATTTTTGGTGTCCGTCATTAAAATTCTCATGCTTCTCCATTTAGAAGGTATTGCCTTACCGGGGAAAAGACGCGTTCAAAATTTAATACTTCCCGGAAATCCTTTGCTGCGGCAGATGATATTTCCTCGTAATGTTCCCAGATAAAATTGCATTGCTCTTCGAGTTTTTCATAAGATAGATCATTAGCGAACGCCCAGGGAAACCTGGATAAATACGCCCTATAATGTTCATCATCAAAATACAATACCGGCAGGCCGCAGGCAGCATACTCATAAATTTTATTGGAAGCCAGCGCAGCTGTGCTATATTGAATATTTACCGGCTTGTGGATCGCAAGGCCCAGGTGGTGCAACTGGGTGATATCAATTAATAATTGATAAGGCACAGCGTCCCGTATAAAAACTTTTCTTCTCAGGTTCAACCGGACAACGAGTTCCTTTAACTGGTTTACATATTCTCTGTCTCCCGGACCAATGATTGTAAAACTGACTTTTTCATTGTGGGACACATAATCAATCACTTCTTCCAGGCCGTGTCCTCCTCCTATAAAACCCTGAAAAAGCAGTTTGAGTGAAGCTGGAGCAAGATCGTGATTTGCGTCCGCCATATCGTAGCGCCGGATGGAAGGATAATTCGGAATGATAAATAGACTTCCTTTGAAATTATTAAGGTCAAAGGAGTCTATTCTTTCCCTTGAAGGAAGCGTAAACAGGTCAATTTGATTAAAAAATGCATGCTCAGAGCGAGTTGCAAACCAGCCAATTGAAAATTTTCTCATCGCTCCCACTTCAGAAACGTCATGATTGTGATACCATAATTTGAATGGAGTTTTTGAAAACCATTTCAGAATTCTGGCAGCTAAAAGCGGAATCGAATCATAAGCAACTACCCATTCGGGTTTGTATTGCCGGCACATTCGTAGGGCCAACCTGGTAAACCTTAAGAAGGATCGCATTTTCCACCAGGTAGATTCCGATTCAGATTCCCGGATAGACACGAAATCCCCGCTTGCGTGAATTTCAACATTCGCCGGATAATCCCAGGATGGAAACTTATTATTCCTGGTAATCACAATAATAGAATCTGCGATTTCCGACAACTGATCGATCGCATTCAGTGTAGGCGGATAATATTCAGGATGACTGTAAATCAACATCAGAATAACTCTCTTTGACACTTCGTTCTTCATATTACCGGATTATGCTCTTAATAAATTCTGTATACCGGTTGCCATAATCCGTCCAGGTATACCCTTTAAGTACGGTTTCCAGTGCTTTTATTTTCATCTGTTCCAGCTTTTCCCTGTCATGATACAAAAAATCAATTTTTTGAGCTATTGCCCGGGTATTCCGAATAGGTACCACGAATCCGTTTTCACCATCCTTTATTAAATCATTTCCGCCGGTATTGGTTGTCGTAATTACCGGTATCCTGCATGCCATGATCTGGGGTATCACCAAGCCGAATCCATCTTCAATTGAAGGAATAATACCCACGTCAGCTGAGCGAATATGGTTCGGGAGGTCATAATGATCAATGTGCCCTAAAAAATTCCAATTATCTTTCCTGTAGCTTTTACAATAGTTTTCAAATCCCTTGTCGATTTTCCCTATAAAACTGATTTCAAATTGATCCAATGGGATGTTCAATAAATTCAGCGCCTCAAATAAATAAATCAATCCCTTCCTGTAAGACAGTGCGCCCAGGTATAAAATCTTAAAAACTTTATCAGAATTATTCTGATCTTGAACGCCGACGTTTGAAAAGTCTATCTTTACGCCGTAGGGGTTTAGAAAGATTTTGTTCTCCGGTATTCCCTTTTCCAAAAAGGTCCTTTTTACAAAGAGAGACGGAACTGAGATATAGTCTGCTTCCTCATATTCTTTCAGTTCAGTTTTGATCACATCCGGATGCGTATAAAAGTGAAGTCCATAGCGGGCATATTCCTGAGTCAATATCTTATTCTGAAATTGAATGTGCGAGGATCCTCGTTCAACTATGGTAATCATTCCGGCCAGCTTTGCTGCCCTGATGGATTGGAGACTCATCCCGCTCCACCCAATAAAAACCTTGCTCTTGCTATTCCGGATCCGTTTCGCCACCCAATTGTCAAAGAGATGATTCCAGATATGAACCCTGGACTGCCACAATTTTACGGGTATGGCCATTGACTGATATGTATGTATTTTACTTACCTGAATTATTTCTTTGTCCTGCCTCCTCACAAATTTTTGCATTATCGTATTTTTCTGGGACGCATAGGTTGTATAAAAATCATCCAGAATATGATTGGCATCCAATTGCTCAGCCAAAGAGAATGCGTGCAGTTTCGCGCCGCAGGAAACAGTTACCATGGCTATTTAAAGGCCTCCTCCATCACCGCTTTTTGTTTTTGGATACTTAAATCTGCTTTTGCATACGATGCAATGCTCAATTCGCTTAACTGGACATCTCCCGACCATGTTTTCTCAATCATATTTTTCAACGCCGTCACATTTCCTTCTTCAAACAAATAACCATGTCCATTCAGCAGATCAGGGAGTGCGCCGCTGTTGGATGCAATCACTATTTTTCCACACGCCATTGCCTCCGCTGCCACCCTTCCATATTGTTCCTTCCAGGCCGGTGTGGTTATGGATGGAACCAAAATCAGATCCGCTGCATTCATGTAAGCCGCAATCTGGGTATGCGAAGGGTTGATAAAAACCACCCGGTCGGTAATTCCGGACTGCTGTAATAACCGGTTGACCTCCTGATGATAAGTAGATGTAGACGGATCGAACGAATCCATCATGAGCTGCCATTCATATTGTTTCAATTCACCCAGGGCGGGTATCAGAATATGAATGCCTTTCTCCCGAGTCAGCCTTCCAAAGTAAGCAATTACTTTTCCATGGAGATTCAGATTTTTCCTGATCTTCCATCCCGTTTCCTGATCCG
>PLEB01000015.1 GCA_003136915.1 Chitinophagaceae bacterium | reverse complement strand
GTTGGTGGTGGTGGCGAGTTGATAAAGGTAAATCCGCCCAGCGTATCTGATCCGTAAGGTCCGGACAGCACTACTGATCCACTGCTGCCTGTTCCGATAGTGGATGTGATCAGTATATCGGAAACAACGGTGAAGGATTGGGCAGTAACCGATCCGAAGCTGACAGATGTAATACTGGTTAGGTTTGTTCCATTAATGGTCACCAGCGTTCCGCTTGTTCCACTGATCGGGGTAAAAGAAGTGATGATGGGAGCTGGTGGGGTAATGATAAAGGTAAATCCGCCTAGCGAATCCGATCCGTTGGGCCCGGAAAGCGACACTGATCCGCTGCCGCCTGTTCCAACAATGGCTGTGATCAGTGTATCGGAAACGACGGTAAAGGATTGCGAAGGAATCGATCCGAAGCTAACAGATGAAATACCGGTCAGCCTTGTTCCATAAATGCTCACTTGGGTTCCGGTTGTTCCACTGACTGGCGTAAAAGAAGAAATTGCAGATCCGACAAAGATAAATCCGGCAAGTGAAGCGACGCCTTGCGGTGTGAGGACTGATACAGACCCTGTATTGCCTCTGCCAACTATCGCTCTGATCAGTGTATCGGAAATAATATTAAATAACCTTGCATTTGTCCCACCAAAAGTTATGGAAGTGGCTCCGGTAAAATAATTCCCGATAATCATTACAGAATCCCCGTTCCCGGCTGATCCCGGTAGGAATGAGCGGATTACCGGTGAAGGAGAGCTGCCCGTTTCATTTTTCAGAATGGTTAGCGTGTTAGAGGCCTGATCTGAAATAATAAGTTCTGATTTACCGTCTGCATTCAGATCGGCCGCAGAAATACTGGATGGCGTTACACCCACGGGATAATCCGTCCGGGCTGAAAAAGAGATCGTTCCGTTCGTGCTTGTATTCTTAAAAACGGAAACGCTATCGCTACTGGACGTTGCAGCAAGGTCTGGTTTTCCGTCACCATCTAAATCTGATATTGTGAGGCTGACTGGATTATTCCCAGCCGTTAAATTAACAGCCGCTGCAAAAGACAGTACCCCTGGCGTACTGGTATTCCTCAGCACGGAAACTGAATCATTATAATTGACGCCATCAAACGTATAATTTGCATTACAGACGTCAAGATCTGGCTTGCCGTCACCATCCAGATCACCGATCGCAAGGCTATACGGCCCGTTTTGAGGGGTGAAGTTTTGTGCCGGCGCAAATGAAATAGCACCGACCGAACTGGTATTCAATAAGACGGATAATGTGTTGGAGGCGCTGTTCGCCGTGACGATATCCGGTTTGCCATCTCCATCGAAGTCTCTTATACTCACTGACGTTGCGTTGCCTCCTATGGGAAAGTTTTGCCTGCCAAGCAGGTTGATGGCTCCGGGAGTGCTTATGTTTCGGTAAACAGTAAGGGTATTGTCTGCATTAGCGATCGCCAGATCGGGTATCCCGTCTCCATCCAGGTCGGCGATGGCAGAACTGGTCGGAGCACTGTATGCAGTTAAACCCGTGCTGAAGTCCGCCTTCGGAGCAAAGGCAATCGTAGTGCCTGAGCTTTGATTAAGGAAAATAGAAATGGAAGATCCTCCACCTGAGCTATTCGTTACGAGCACATCGGGCTTGCCGTCCCCATCCAGGTCTCCCATGCTTACACTGGTGGGATTGGCGCCTGTTCCAAAGTTAACCGGTGATGCCATGGCTATCGTAGTATCGGCGCTCGTATTCCTGAATACAGAAAAAGAATTGTCCACCAAATTGGGGACAATGATATCAGGTTTCCCATCTCCGTCTACATCTTCAATAAAGTTCCGATAAGGAAAGCTGCCGGTGACGGGACTGAGCGTTGCGACAAAAGAGCTGTCTGTAAAAGCGGACGAGCCGACCGCATATGTCGTCGTAAAAGGCTGAGCGGAATAAGCCGTAAGATTATTGGTGGTTACCGTGATGGGCTGATAAGTTGTTCCAAACGGCGCCGTGACGGTAAGCATTTTCGTGGTAGCTGAAACGACGGTTGCTTTAACAGCACCGAAGTACACGATGTTATTGGAAGGAATGCTGTTGAAATTATTGCCCTGGATCTGAACGGTTGTTCCCGGTATTCCGGAAAGGGGACTAAAGGAGGTAATGAACGGGCCAGTGTAAAATCCTGAAAATGTGCCCACGCCGAATGCATTGGCGACGGCGATATTCAGGTCTCCGGCTATTACGGTCCCTACAGTTGCTATGATTAAAGTGTCTGACTCAACCGTGAACGAACTGGCGGACGATCCACCAAAACTGACGCTTATTGTGCCGGTAAGGTTCGATCCTTTGATTGTTATAACGGATCCCGGTCCCCCGTTGGCGGGCAAAAAAGAAGAAATTAGCGGAAGCTTCGTAAAGACAAATCCGGCCAGTGATGTACTGCCGTAAGCGGTCGTTACTCCGACGCTGCCGGAGGCGCCTGCACCGACAACAGCCGTTATGCTGGTATCCGAAATTACGGAGAATGAGGAAGCCGGAGTTCCGCCAAAACTCACCCCTGTGGCTCCTGTAAATTCAGTACCGTAAATAGTCAACGTTTGCCCGCTTCTATCACTCATAGGCGTAAACGAGGAAATATGCGGCCCCATGATTAGGTTCCTTAATACAGAAGTATTATTGCCATACTGGTTGACCGTTATAATATCCGGCACTCCATCCCCATCCATATCAACTGAATATACCGCATAGGGATAGGTCGAAGTTCCATAGCTAACAGCGGGGGCGAATGAAATAGTTCCCCTCGAGCTTGTGTTCTGTAACACGGATACTGTATTGCTGCCGTCATTGGCGATGGCCAGATCAGGTTTTCCATCGCCGTTCAGATCGCTCATACATATACTCACTGGTGTAGTCCCGGTTGAAAAGTTAACGAGCGCTGCAAAAGAAATAGTGCCGACTGTGCTCTGATTTCTGAATACAGACACTGTATTGTCATTTGCATTGACTACTGCAAGGTCCATCATCCCGTCACCGTCCAGATCTCCTACCGAAACCCAAAATGGCGCACTACCGGCCGCTAAATCAACCCTAGGGCTGAACGAGATATTACCGGATGTGCTCATATTCCTTAGCACGGAAACGAAATACTCGCTATTGCTGACGATAAGATCGGGCTTACCGTCTCCATCGATATCTGCGACAGCAAGACTTTCCACACTGCCGCCTGGTATAGCATAGACAACTCCCGGAGCAAAGGACACGGTCCCAATAGTTCCGGTATTCAGATATATCCCAACCAAACCATCGCTGGTAGTTGCGACTATGTCCGTCTTGCCGTCCCCATCGATGTCCTCCGCGACAATATTTGTAGCCCGGTAAGGACTAGCGACCGTAATGCTAATCGGGGCAGCAAAGGAAATAGTTCCGGGTGCACTGGTATTCAGGTAAACCAGGAAGAAATTGTTCGTATTGCTCGTGACAACAATATCTAGTTTTCCGTCGCCGTCAATATCTCCCAGAGATACAAATGACGGGTAGGTCGTTGAGGTAATATCCGTTTTCGAGAAACCGACCGTTCCTGCCGTTCCCGTGTTTCTTAATATTGAAATAGTTTTGCTTACCACATTAGCCACTACGAAGTCCGGCTTTCCGTCCCCATCTATATCACCAACGGCCCCGTAAGAAGGAGTACTCCCTGTCGCGGTATTGACGCTGCCTGCAAAGGAGCCCGGTATAAATGGATAAGCACTGCCTGCAAAGCTGGTGACAAATGGTTGAGCAGAATAAGCAGTGAGATTATTGGTGGTTATAGTGATTGGCTGGTAGGAAGCTCCAATAGGTACCGTTACAGTGATCGCAGATGCCGTTGCACCTGTGACTACGGCCCTCACCGCGCCAAAATAAACGATATTGTTGGCTGCGATAATGTTGAAGTTGGCTCCGCTGATAGTTACTGATGAACCGACTGGCCCTGATGAAGGTGTGAAAGAATTGATGACAGGCTGCGCTAATAATGACTGGCTGGTGACAGCTGAAACGAGAAAAATAGCCAGGAATTTGCGGATATAGCCAGCAATCTTGGCTTGGGGGTACAGTTGGGTCATTCAGGGGATATTTGGTAAAGTAGGCAAAGAAACCGTATAAAGCAAACTAGTCCCTCGGCGGAGCAGATTAAATCTGCTCCGGAAGACAAATTTCATCCATGCAAATTTAATATTTTATGTTAGATTTGCATGGATGATAAAGCGCAGTATCGAAAATAGTATAAAACAAGCTCTGAAGCGAAGCCCCTCGGTTGCACTGATCGGACCTCGCCAGGTTGGAAAAACAACAATTGCGTTGAATATCTCAGAAAGCGTTCCTGCTATTTATCTTGATCTGGAAAACCGCCTCGACCTGCAAAGAGCGCGCGACATTACTGCCTTTCACGCTGAAAACAGCGATAAACTTATTATCCTGGATGAAGTGCAGCGTATGCCGGAGGTCTTTGCCCCATTGCGGGGCATTATAGACAAAGAGCGCCGCAAAGGAAACAAGGCCGGACAATTCCTGTTTCTGGGTTCGGCATCCATCGACCTCCTGCAGCAATCCAGTGAATCACTTGCAGGACGTATCGCTTATCTGGAACTCCATGGTATCGATATTTTGGAGTACGCAGACCAGCGTCAGGATAAGATCAATACACTTTGGTTGCGTGGAGGATTCCCGGAAAGTCTGCTGGCAAAGTCAGATGCTGACAGTCTGGACTGGCGTCGCGATTTTATTAAAACTTACCTGGAGCGCGATATACCCCAGTTGGGTCCGCGCATTCCTGCCCTGACACTTGAACGCTTCTGGACAATGCTGGCGCATAATCAGGGTACTATCATCAATGCTTCACAATTAGCCAGGAACCTCGAAGTATCGGGCGTTACCGTAGGGCGGTATCTTGATTTAATGGCCGATCTTCTGCTGGTCAGACGTTTGCAGCCCTGGACAGTTAATGTGGGTAAGCGACTGGTGCGGGCGCCGAAAGTATATGTGAGAGATAGCGGTATTACACATTCGTTATTAAATATTTCCAATTATAATCATTTGCTCGGCCACCCTGTCGTCGGTGGCAGCTGGGAAGGGTTCGTCATTGAAAATATGATGTCTGTTGCACTGTCAGGCGTATTACCTTTTTATTACCGCACATCAGGCGGCGCGGAGATTGATCTTATTCTCGAATTTTCAGGCAAAGAAAAGTGGGCCATCGAAATCAAGCGCAGCTCCGCGCCTTCTTTATCCAAGGGCTTTCACATTGCGTGTGAAGATATAAAAGCAGACAAGCGATATGTGATCTATTCCGGCAAGGAAAAATTTTCGCTCGGAGAAGGGATCACAGCCATTTCATTGCCTGATCTTATGGAGAAGCTTTTGAAGGTTGCACGCTCATAAAGGAATTCAAACGTCTTTGCAGAGGATTCATTTATGATATAAATATCTGGAAATAAATCGCTGCTATAATCTTTTCAGCTATTGCCACGCTCTTCGAACCCTTGTCCTCTCAACTAAATATTATTATTTCTTTTTAGATTAGGGAGACAATCCGTGTTTATGGAGGAATGCTTTTACTTTTTCAGCTTTTTTAAGGAAAGTAGGATCTGAACTGTAATCCCGCATTTTCTTGACAATAGTAACTTTTATATCTTCCTTCTTCTTTTTTGCTGCTACTGGCATAACGACTTTTGAGCCCACTTCATTGGAAAATGTCTACAATATCGGATTCGGGGACTTGATGGAAAATGGTTCCTTTGATGATAAGGTAATTTCCAACAATGGTGATACCTTGAAAGTTCTTGCTACTGTTATACATATTATCAGAAAATTTACGGCTGAATACCCGCATTTAAAGATCATGTTCCTGGGAAGTGATCCGGTTAGAACTGCCTTGTACAAAAGAATTATAAAAATTTATTATGAGTTGTACGCCAAAGAATTTCTGATCAGCGCATTTATAAAAAATGCCGGCCTGTACAAGGAAGTAAAGTTTGAACCCGAATCTAAACAGGAATATCTCGTATTTTTTATTAAAAGAATTGATTAATTTTATATATGCGCAAGGCGGTAAAAAAGAGAAAACTTAAAAGTGAAACTTTTAAAGTCATTGGGGAAGATGGGCAGGTGACCATCGTCACTAAGACAATGGTTCCTGCAGGCAAATTCCCTACTCCGGAAAAATTTAAAAAAGCAAATGAAATGCTTGAAAAAGCAATAATGCTTCCTTCTTAGCTTAGATTCCTACATCACCGGATCACTCCCAAATAATTCATCTGGTAGAACATTTGAATACATTAGTTTACAAATATTTATTTTATTAGCCTAGCCTGCTTCCACCTGGTGAAATGATTTAGAAATACTATTTGTCGTAGAAATAAACTTGATTATCTTCTGTTT
>PLEB01000192.1:13943-19453 GCA_003136915.1 Chitinophagaceae bacterium | reverse complement strand
ATCATGATCGGCGACACGCCGGAAGTGGATATCCTGGGCGCAATCAATGCCGGAATTGACCAGGTTTACGTAAATCATACCCACAACCCTGAACCGGTAAAAGCCACCTATACAGTAAGCTCGCTTAAAGAATTGGAAACTATTTTTTGATGCTTACCATTCCGCCAGGACCGTAACTCCACCCTGTACCGCCTGGTTCAATTCTACCTTCACCTTCGCATCAGGAGGAAGCAGGGTATCCACCCTTGAACCGAACTTGATGAATCCCATCTCCTCGGATTGTTTTATGGATTGTCCGACCGACAGGTAATTGACAATGCGCTTGGCCAGTGCACCGGCAATCTGCTTCACCAGAACCTCGCCCCTGTTGCCCTTAATAACTATGCTATGCCTTTCGTTCTCCGTTGATGATTTTGGATTCCAGGCAACCAGGTATTTTCCACGATGATACTGACTGTAGATCACTTCCCCGCCAATGGCATTCACATTCCGGTGTACATTCGCGGGACTCATAAATATAGAAACCTGAATGCGGCGGGCGTGAAAATATTCCTCATCCGTGATTTCTTCAATGACCACCACTTTCCCGTCGGCCGGGCAAACAATACAATTATCATTCACCGTAAGCTTTCTGGACGGAACGCGGAAAAAAGAGATGATAAAGAGGAGGAGCGCAAGGCTGATGAGAAAAATCAGCCAGCTGAGCCACGGCTCATCAAAACTGATAAAATAAAAAGACCCCAGGTTCAATAATGCAAATACAAACGCACATATTGCAATCGTTTTATACCCTTCTTTGTGGATCGTCATTGAGCTTGTAAAGTTTGCGCTTAAAAATTATGCAAAAATAGCAATGTAAAGCCAAATGAATGGTGTGGCAAAAAGCAGGGAATCAAAGCGGTCCAGAAATCCTCCATGACCAGGCATAATACGGCCACTATCCTTAACGTTGGCCATCCGTTTCAGTTTGCTTTGCAGCAAATCACCAAAAGTGCCCGTTATGGAAGCAATAGCAGCTACGATCATCCATTGAATAACGGTTTGCATTTCAAAACCGCTATTCAAAAAATATCCAACCACGCCCATAATGATGATGGAAAAAACAATACCTCCGATTGTACCTTCCCAGGTTTTTTTCGGAGAAATGGCGGACAAGGGCGTTTTACCAAATACTGAACCGGTCAGATAGGCCATCGTATCATTCACCCATAAGCTCAGGACGATCATGATCACCAGAATTTTATTCACTGTATCCAGCACGGGCGCCGGATAATAGGTGCGGAGATTGAGCAGGAGGCCGAGGCTTAAGGAAATATAAATGAGTCCCAGCGTAGAATATCCCATATTGCGAAGATGGGGTTTGCGCACATATAAAATTTCCGCAACCGGTAAGATGAACAGGAAAAGTATGCAGCCGTAGAGTCCTGCGTTGTGCAGCGAAAAATTTTCCGTATCATAACCCTGTTTGCTGCAATACATCATAATGCACCACCCGGCAATGATGACGCCGTATTTTTGAAAAGAGCTGATCTCCGTATACGCCGGATCTATTTTTGCCAATAATTTCTGGTATTCGATCCAGCACCCGAAATGGATGATGGAAAACAATACAAAAAAACTCCATTCGTCCCAAAGCAATCCAAATAACATCACCGCAACAAACACCAGGGATGTCAGTGCCCGGATTCTGAAATTGACTGCTTGAATTGACATGGGGTGAAGTTACGGAAATGGGATTAATTAGGTTGATTGGGTATCGTTGATGGTTGATGGACTTGAGGTGGAAAATCAAACATGGATCATATCAGATTCCTGGTCGAGAGTTCCATTTAATTCCATCAACCATCAACCATCAACGATATACAATTAACGATTAACTTCTCCAGTATTCCCATCATCAAACGGCGTCTCCTCCCTCCTCGGCGGATAAACTTTTGCGTAAGTAGTCACCGAATGTTTTCTCATGTAGTTGAGTAAGAAAATTACGACGGCAAGCGATGTAATGCCTACCACCGTGATCGTGGCATTCGGAACAGCTTTTGAGTCCATATCCGAAACCTTATAATAGACGAGGAGCAATTGGCTTCCGTTAAAAATAAAGTGCCCTGCCATGGCGGGAATAATGCTTCCGCTATACCAGTACAGTGCGCCCAGTATAATGCCCAGGATCATGCGCGGAATAAAACCCATGAACTGTCCGTGGAAAGCGGAAAAAAGTGCAGCCGTGAAAATAATTCCTGGCCACGCACTCCTGAAAATCTGGATAAACAGCCTTTGCAGGATGCCGCGAAAAAATAGTTCTTCTCCCACTGCAGCCAATACCCCAACCAGCAGGATGGATTCCATCAGATCGCCTAAACTTTTCATGGTTAAAATATTCCTGAGCGTATTATCCGTGTCTGACTCCCCTTTCTCGATCCATTGCCGCGCGGACTTCCCCAGCAGGTTAGAAACCAGTTCCTGATTTACCAGGGAAAGCCATTCCACTGTGAAAAAAGCGGCAACAATGACGAGTATTCCTAATAAGATAAAGGACTTTTTATCAGGCGACTTTAATCCGGCATAGTCGAATGGGTGTGGGTCGGCCAGATAGGCGAATATGAGTGAAGGCAGAAGGAATATCCCGAAAAACTGCACAACTAGTAATCCGCGTACCACACCGGCGAGTTCGGGTTTGGCATAATCGTCCGGACTCATTGAGGCAATCTGCATCACACTCAGGTTATTGGAGTGGGCAACCAGCGAAATCCCGACCGTCATCACCAAAAAAAGGATTCCTCCCGTTAATCCGCCGAAAATGATCAATTGTATCCAGGCTGGTTTATTTCTGAGATAAGTATGCATGCGAAGGGCTTCCTGCTTCTGGTTAAATAATTATCTTTGTATTCAGCAAGCTGTGCGAAATTAAGCAACGCCGCATCAATTTAAGTCATAGCGGGAGGCTGAAGAGTGTATTTGTGATTTTCCCTCAATTTTAAGGATGGCAATCAGGATCGGAAACATACTATTACCGGATTTTCCCTTGTTACTCGCGCCGATGGAAGACGTAAGTGATCCGCCTTTCCGTTACGTATGTAAAAAGTATGGGGCCGACCTGATGTATAGTGAATTCATTTCCAGCGAGGGCCTCATCCGGGACGCCATCAAAAGCAGGCAGAAACTGGAATTTTTTGAATATGAGCGGCCCTTCGGAATTCAGCTTTTCGGTGGTGATGAAGAAGCCATGGCCCTCAGTGCCAGGATCATTGATGCCACCAATCCCGACCTGGTGGATATTAATTTCGGATGTCCGGTCAAGAAAGTTGTTTGCAAAGGAGCTGGCGCTGCCGTTCTCAAGGATATTGAGGCCATGGTGCGGTTGACGCGTGCCGTGGTTAAATCCACACGTTTGCCGGTAACGGTGAAAACCAGGCTGGGTTGGGATGACCAGTCAAAAAATATTGAAGAAGTTGCTGAGCGGTTGCAGGACGAAGGGATCCGCGCCCTGACGATCCATGGAAGAACGCGTGCACAGTTATACAAGGGTGAAGCTGACTGGCAGCTGATCGCCCGGGTTAAGAACAATCCCCGTATTCAAATCCCCATATTCGGAAATGGTGACGTTGATTCACCCGGAAAAGCACTGGAATATAAAAACCGTTATGGCGTTGATGGGATCATGATCGGTCGCGCCGCCATCGGATATCCCTGGATTTTTAATGAGATAAAACATTTTCTGAAAACAGGGCTGCATCTCGAGCCTCCGCCCATTGAAGAACGGGTTGAAGCAATCCGCCAGCACTTATACAGGTCATTGGAGTGGAAAGGCAACACACTCGGTATTCTGGAAATGCGACGCCATTACAGCAATTACCTTCGCGGCTTTCCTTATATTAAGGAATTCCGCAACCAGCTCGTGCAGAAAAATTCATTGGAAGAAATTGAGGTGGTGCTTTCGGAGGTGGTGGAGGCGTATTCGGGGGAATTTGAGAATTCGAAGGAATTTGAAAATTTGAAAATTTGAAAATGGAGGAAAATGAGGTAATGGGCAATTATGTTAATTCTCTCATTATCAAATTTTCAAATTAACCTTAAACTCCTTCAGCTGCCCGGTGTACAGCAGCGCTCTCTTAGCCGCAATATAGTCCGCGATGTACAGTTCAGCTGTCATGAATGCGAGTGCGAGACCGAGGCCTACCCAGAAATGTGCTTTTGGTGCGTTCCGGAAAATCAGGATGAGGAGCACACCCGTGACTACTCCGCCGATTTCTATCCTGCGATAGATATTGAAATTGCGATTTACCCTTGTCATCCTGGCAAGTTCTGCCGATTTCAACTGTCCGGGATTCATATCATAGGCATATACCTGGTTAATGCGCTGGTCATCACTGCGCTGATAAACCGTATATCCGGCAATAGCCTGGATCAATCCAAATATAATCAGGGGAATGGCTGCTCCCCGGTATATGGGTGTTTTTATGGAGAAATAAAAAATAAGTGCGAGCAAAATAGCTGCCAGTCCGACGACCAAAAAAAGCAGGCTTTCGTGCTTTTCCGCCATAAAATATTTCTCTATATCGGCCTTGGTCAACATGCAAAAATTTCTCTTTAAATATACCCAATATCCTGTTCCTTCCCTTCTTCTTATTTTTGCCAAAATTTCATCTTGCGACGAATTCTGCTTTCAGGCCTTTTTCCACTTCTTCTCCTGGCTTGCACAACCAATAATGTGAAAGAAGACGATAGCCTGAGGACCTATTTCGATTCCAACGGCGTCACCGGGTGTTTTGCCATGTTCAATAATGGACACAATGATTTTATTGTTTATAATCTGTCCCGTTACCGGGACAGTTCCTATACACCCGCTTCCACATTCAAAATCGTAAACTCGCTGATCGGGATTCAGACAGGAAAGATCAGTGATGAAAATATGGTTATTAAATGGGACGGGATAGTGCGTCCGAACGCAGATTGGAACAAGGATCTCAGCATGAAAGAAGCGTTTGCAGTTTCAGCTGTTCCTTACTATCAGGAGGTGGCCCGCCGGATAGGCCACGATACGATGAAGCGCTGGATCGATTCCCTCGGTTATGGCAACCGGGATATCAGCGGGCCCATCGATTCCTTCTGGCTCAACAATACGCTGAAGATAAAACCTGATGAAGAGCTGGGACTGGTAAAAAAATTATATTTCGATCAGCTTCCTTTCTTCCACCGAACACAGGAGATTGTGAAAAACGTCATGCTGCGGGAACAAAATTCCAATTACAAACTAAGTTATAAAACCGGCTACGGGATCAGAGAGAACGGGGACAGGATTGGCTGGATTGTAGGCTGGATAGAAGAAAACAGGCATCCATATTTCTTTGTGCTTAACCTGGAATCTGCGGATAAAAATACAGACATGAAGCCCCTGCGACTCAAGGTGCTCAAAGAAATCCTCTCTCATTTGGGGTTTTTTAACGGAAAGAAATAATAATTAGGGTGGATGTTTGGTAAATTGCAATAGAAATTAAAAATTAAAAAGTAAA
>PLEB01000192.1:0-13920 GCA_003136915.1 Chitinophagaceae bacterium | reverse complement strand
GATGGTTCGCTGGAAGGAAAAGGTAGGCAAACGTATCGGGGATCCGCAGTTGGTAAAGCAATTGATCAAATCATTTTCAGCAGGAAAATTCCTCGCCAAATTTGTTTTGATCCTGTTTGTCGTTTTTCTGCTCATTGCAGGGATGGCTAATTTAAGGGCCCGTGGCGCCGCAGAAAATTTTACAAGACAGGGTGTGGATGTGATGATTGTACTTGACGTAAGCAAAAGCATGCTGGCCAGGGATATTAAACCCAGCAGGCTGGACAAGGCAAAACAATTTTTGTACAAGTTAGTTGACAAACTGCAGAGCGACCGGGTTGGACTCATCCTGTTTGCCGGAAGAGCCTATATGCAGATGCCGCTGACACCTGACCATAGCGCAGCAAAAATGTATATTTCGGAAGCGGGCCCCGAGGTGGTGCCCACCCAGGGAACCGTTTTTGCGGATGCCCTCGAAATGGCCAATAATTCCTTTAACCGCAATGAACACAAGTATAAAGCCGTTGTTTTAGTATCAGACGGGGAGGACCATGATCCGGAAGGTCTGAAAACAGCAAAACAGCTTGCGGATGACGGCGTCATGGTTAATACGGTAGGTATCGGTTCCCCTGATGGTTCTATTATCGTGGATCCAACTACCAACGAACCGAAGCGGGATGAAAAGGGAAATATTGTGATCTCGAAGCTGAATGAAGCGGAACTCCAGGGCATTTCCAATGCAACCAACGGCATTTATATCAGGTTGGACAATCTCGAAGATGCGACGATAACCCTCTCGCAAAGGCTAGACGGAATGGAGAAGCGGGCACTGACAGAAAGTGAATTCATCAATTATAAAAATTATTTTCCCTGGTTCATCGGCGCTGCACTGCTCCTGCTGATCATTGAATTATTTATTACAGAAAGAAAAACAAAAACGACCTGAAAACTTTTCAATTCATATTTGTATTGGCTGCAATCCTGCTGTTTTCTTCCGGGGTCCTGGCACAGCCGACGGATGCCATCGTAAGGAAAGGTAACCGCTACTATAAGGCACAGGATTACGATCAGTCAAAAGACAATTACAAGCTGGCGCTGAAACAGGCTCCAGGCAATACCGATGCCCTGTTTAATCTCGGCAATGCTGAATTCCGAAAAAATGACTTTGAACATTCCGCTGCCGTTTTCGATCAGGTCCTCCAGGCAAATAGCGACGCCACTACGAAAGAGGATGCTTATTACAATAAAGGTGTTGCCATGATCAGACAGAAAAAACTGGAGGAGAGTATTGATGCCTGGGAGAATGCACTAAAATTAAATCCGGACGATAATGACGCACGTGCAAACCTGGTGAAAGCGCTGCTCGAAAAAAAGCAAAAGGATCAGCAGAATAATAAAAACGACAAACAGAATAAAAAACAAAAGAAAGATAAACAACAACAAAAGCAACAGCAAAATCAGCAGGACAATCATCCCAAACCCCAGCTAAGCAAGTTGAGCCCGCAGCAGGTGGAACAATATCTGCGTTCACTCATCCAGCGGGAAAAAGACGTTCAGGATAAGATGAATCAGAATAAAACAGCAGCGCCCAACCAGCCGGATAAGGATTGGTAGGCACCAATCCGAATCGCTAATTTTGCCATTTATAGCCTGGCTTATCATGCAATTGTACACTTCTTCCCTTACTCAGTATGAACGGCTCAAAACCGTGCCCGTAAAGGTGGGCGACCTGATTATCGGTGGCGATGCACCGATACGGGTCCAGACCATGACCACGCCGGACACGATGGATACCAGGGCGACCGTGGAGCAGTCCATTCGCTGTATCGAAGCAGGAGCCGAACTTATCCGCATTACCGCACCCAGCAAAACAGAAGCGGAAAATCTGCTGAATATTAAAAACGAAATCAGAAAAAGAGGATACCATACACCGATTGTTGCGGACATTCACTTCACGCCCAACGCTGCAGAAATTGCCGCCCGCATTGTTGAAAAAGTAAGGGTGAATCCAGGGAATTATGTTGACAAGAAAAAGTTTCAGTTCATTGAGTACAGTGATCAGGAATATACCGGCGAGATTGAGCGGATACGGGACCGGTTTGTTCCCCTGATCAGGATCTGCAAGGAATATGGAACGGCGATGCGCATTGGCACCAATCATGGTTCATTAAGCGACAGGATCATGAGCCGATACGGTGATTCGCCCATGGGCATGGTGGAAAGTGCCATGGAGTTCCTGCGTATTGCCCGGAGCGAAAGCTATCACAGCATCGTACTCAGCATGAAGTCGAGCAATCCGATAGTGATGGTTCAGGCTTACCGGTTGCTCATTCGCAATATGCAGGATGAATTCGGCATACTCTATCCCTTACATATCGGCGTCACGGAAGCCGGGGATGGAGAAGACGGCAGGATTAAATCTGCCATCGGGATCGGCACCTTGCTGGAAGATGGCATCGGCGATACGATCCGGGTTTCCCTGACGGAAGATCCGGAATTCGAAATTCCGGTCTGCCAGGATATCGTGGCACGCTATGCATCCAGAAAGGCAGACCATTCTATTCCGCACGTAGAGAAAATTCCTTATTCGCCGTTCGAGTATAAAAGAAGAACTACTATTCATCAAAATAATATAGGGACCCCGCACCCGCCGGTCGTGGTGGCCGATTTCTCGCAAACCGAAACGCTGACAAAGGAATCTCTGCAAAGTATCGGATATCAATATCAGGCCGAAACTGATAAATGGAATATCGGCGACGCTGCGGCTGATTACATGTATACAGGAGACCGTGCTCCCGATTTTGCGTTGCCGGGAACCCTCAAAGTAATTTGTGATTATGCGCGCTGGAAAAAACCGGACATACAGAAATCCAATACAGGAGAAGAAAAATATTTTCCCTTGTTTAATGGTGCAGAGATTAATTTAACAGAACAATATTCTAAAACGATGAACTTCCTCATGCTGGACACCGCCAAAGCGGAGAGTCTGGATTTGCTTTCTCTGGTCAAAGGCATCCCGGGAGTCATTATTTGCGTATATTCATCTACCCGGAATCCCGTGCAGGATACCAGGAGATTCATAGTGGAAATGATGAACCGGGACATTCAAATCCCGGTGATCCTGGCCATTCAATGTTTTGAAACCAGCATTGACAAACAGCTGATCCATTTTTCAGTTGAATCCGGCGCGTTGCTAACCGACGGAATGGGAGACGGTCTCTTGCTAAAAAATGATCCGGAAAAGATCATAGACCGGCAGGTTACCGGAAGAACTTATCTCCCATCCGGGAATAATCAGCAATTCCTGAACAACACCGCATTTTCCATTCTACAAGCCGCAAGGACCAGGATCTCTAAAACAGAATACATTTCCTGCCCTTCCTGTGGAAGAACACTTTTTGACCTTCAGGAAACCACCGCAAAAATCCGCTCCGTAACCAGCCATCTGAAAGGTTTGAAGATTGCGATTATGGGTTGCATTGTAAACGGACCGGGAGAAATGGCGGACGCGGATTTCGGATATGTGGGCAGTGGAGCCGGAAAGATCACCCTCTACAAGGGAAAGGAAGTAATGAAACGAGGGGTGAACAGCGAAACAGCCGTAGATGAATTAATCAATTTGTTAAAAGAAAACAACGAGTGGATCGAACCAGGCGAAGTTGCCGGATCATAATCATTGCATGCCTTACCGGGTTCATTCTAGCGTCCACGGAACTGTGTGCCCAAACAGACAGCAGCTGGGTCGTCCCCGATCGCAGCATCATTTTTTCAGACTCTATCATGCGTCCGGTCTATCCGCAAAAAGATCTGACGGATGTTTACTATTCTATCACAAAGAAAAAGAAGGATACAGTTGTTACCGGAATTATTAAGCCGGTTAAATATCATTTTTCTTTTGTTCCCGCGGTCGGTTATACACTCAGCACAGGTCTGGCCGGGATACTTGCCTCCAATGTGGCTTTTCTTGCCAAAGATCCGGAGCGGACCAATGTGTCCAATATTGCCATCCAGGCGGTGTATTCACAATATCAGCAACTCACCATCCCGATATTGGTGAACTGGTGGACAACGGATAACGACTACAATATTATTGCCGATTGGCGCTATTATAAATATCCCCAGGATACCTACGGACTCGGCGGTCACAGTTCCTTGAAAAATGACGATGAACTTGATTATTCCCAATTCCGCATCCATCAGTCAGTATTAAAAAAAGTTGATAAAAATTTTTATGCGGGAATAGGCTATTTTCTCGACTATCACTGGAACGTGAAAGAGAGTGGACAGCCTAACGGAGAGCCATCGGACGCGTCCCTTTACGGACTGGCGCCAAAAACAATTTCCTCCGGACCGGTCCTGAATTTACTATTTGATAACCGGAAAAATTCGATTAATCCGAAAGGTGGTTTTTATGCAGATGTACTTTACCGTGACAATCTAAAGGCAGTAGGAAGTGATTCGAACTGGCAATCCCTTACGATCGATATGAGAAAATATTTTCGACTTTCTCCCGACGGCAGGAATATCCTTGCATTCTGGAGTTATGATTGGCTCACCCCTTCGGGGAAACCACCTTATCTGGATTTGCCGGCAACGGGCTGGGACACTTACAACAATACCGGAAGGGGCTATATCCAGGGCAGGTTCCGCTCGAAAAATATGCTTTATCTGGAATCAGAATACCGGTTTCCTATTAGCAGTAACGGGCTTTTCGGTGGTGTTGCTTTTGCGAATGTGCAAAGTTTTTCTGACTATCCTTCGAATCAGTTCAGCAAGCTCTGGCCCGCGGCGGGGGCCGGATTGCGGATTAAAGTGAACAAGCATTCCGATACCAATATCGCTATTGATTATGGAATTGGAATTGATGGATCCAGGGGATTTTTTGTAAATCTGGGAGAAGTATTCTGATATCACGGGAGCAAATGCGCTCCTTCGGCAATTTGCATGATAAAACAATCCGGCGTTTTCCCAAATCTTTTTTCATATTGCTCCCGGATGCCTTTTATGAAAGCATCCGCACCTTCTTTTTCGACCAGCGTAATGATACAGCCTCCAAAACCTCCTCCCATCTGCCGCGCACCCTTCACTTCCGGGAATGTCCTTGCAGCATTCACCAGAAAATCTGATTCGGCACAGCTTACCTCATAGTCCCTGCTTAATCCTTCGTGGGAAGCATACATAAGTTTGCCAAAAGCTTTCAGGTTTCCTGCTTCCAGAAAATCACAACTCTCAAGCAAACGCTGGTTTTCCTCCAAAACAAAAAGGCAACGCTTAAATACAAAAGGATTTATTTCAGTTTTGTGCCGATCCAACTGTTCCATTTTCACATCCCTTAATGAATGGATCTCCGGATAAAGTTTATGTAGGAATGAAACGCCTTCCTCACACTGGCTTCGCCTTTCATTGTAAGCCGAAGATGCCAGGGCATGACTTACCATAGTATTCACCAGTACGATGCAATAATCCGGAAAATCAAATGGGATATATTCAAATTCAAGGTTGCGGCAATCAAGCTTCATCACCTGACCTGTCTTTCCATGCAGGCTGGCAAACTGATCCATGATCCCGCAATTCAGGTTGGCGAACTGGTGTTCTGTTTGTTGTCCGGCAAGAGCGATTTCCATCCGGGATAAACCCAGCCTGAATATTTCATTCAGTGCAAGGCCGAAGGCTGAACAAAGTGCTGCTGAAGAACTCATGCCGGCACCGACCGGAACATCCCCGGAAACTATTACATCCATGCCTAGCGGTAAATGTTTACTGGGAATGAGAAAATAGATCATGCCAAGCAGGTAGGTGGGCCATCCCTTCACCGGATGCACGTCATCAAGAGGGAAAGTGAATTTCTCCTGATATTGTTCCGCATAAATATTCAGGGTTCTGTCCGTATTGGAAGCAATGCCGGTATAGATATTCCTGTCAATTGCTGCGGGCAATACGAAGCCTTCGTTATAATCCGTATGTTCGCCGATAAGGTTCACCCGACCCGGGGCCGCGGATATCAGGGCGTCCTTTCCGAAATATTGTTGAAATTGCCGGCGAATCTGCTTTTCCATAAGGAAAATTATCATTTTTTAGCCAATGCCATTTTCGATATCCAAAACAAGAGAGCAGGGTCTGAACCTGGTGGAGCTGTCAGAAACAAGCTCCGGCATCCGCGTAAAGGTACTGCCAGAATATGGCGCCCTCCTACATGAATTCTCTTTTCCCCTCGGTGAAGGGCGCTTGCAGGCGATAAGCAGCTATAAGGATCTTTCCGATCTCCGTCAGCATCATGCTCTCTTCTACCGCAGCGCCAAACTTTCTCCCTTTCCCTGCCGCATAAAAAACGGTAAATATGAATTTGAAGGAAAAGCCTATGAATTCCAAAATAAATTTGTCGACGGATCTGCCATTCACGGGATCCTGTTTAACAAACCCTTTAAGCCATTGGATGCATATGCAGACGATTCTATGGCTTCTTTGAAGCTTGAATATATTTATGATAAAGAAGATCCGGGTTATCCATTCACATATAAAATAAGTGTCAGATATACATTAAAACAAGGCGGCAAACTTTTCCTTGAAACTACAGTAAGGAATTTATCCGGGGTAAGAATTCCTATGGCCGACGGCTGGCATCCTTATTTCAGCCTGGGAGGCAAGGTGAACGACTGGATTTTAACGATTGACGCAAAAGAAATCCTTGCTTTCGATGAAAACCTGATCCCCACCGGTAAACGGATCCCCTTTGATCATTTTTCCAAACCTTCTGTTTTGCATACAACCAGCCTGGATCATTGTTTCCTGCCTGAATTTCATCCCGGAACAGCAGCCTGCGTATTATTCAATCCGGCTAACCAAATGTCACTATCCTTCTTCCCGGAAAGAAGCTATCCTTGCCTCCAGATTTACACACCGGAAGACCGCAACAGCATTGCGATTGAGAATCTGAGTGCTGCACCAAACTGCTTTAACAACCGCCTTGGGCTCACCGTTTTGGAACCCGGAGATGAACAAAGTTTTACAGTGCATTACCAGCTTGGTTTGCAGTAAACACGTACCTTTCGGCCGAAATTTTTCCGATTCGTTCATCATAAAATTTACCCAGATGAAGCGCCTCAGGTATTTATTGTGCGGTCTGTTTTTGTTGTCCCTGGCCGGCTGTTTTGAAATTCAGGAACAAATCAACATTGGGTCTGATGGAAAGGGAGACCTGTCTATTACAACAGACATGAGCCAGCTGCTGGACGGCATGCAAAACTATCTGGGCAAGGAAGAAATGGCAAAGCAAATGCCCGCAGGAAATATTGATACCACGGTCCTGATGAAAACCCTGATGGATAGTTCCAAAGATGTGAGCGCTGAAAATAAAGAACTCGTGAAAGACGGTACGGTCCACATGAAACTGAATATGGACCAGAAAATTTTTAATAGTAATATTCATATTCCTTTCAGCAGTCAGGAAAACCTCCAGAAACTGTATAACTCGATGAATAATCAGTCGCTTGGATTTACTCAATTATTCAAAGGCATGACTGGGAAATCGGATTCTTCGGGAATGGAAGGCGATAATAATAATATGCCCGACATGAACCAGTTTAATGCTATTTATGATTTCAAGAGTCATAACGGTTTAATTTCCCGGAAACTGGATGACCAGAAGTGGAAGGCCCTGCAACAGAATCCCCAGTTTAGTCAAATGAAAGATCTTGGTGGTATGGGCATTTCAATTCCTTATACGCTGACTATTAACCTGCCGCGACCGGTAAAGAAAGTGGATAATATTCTGGCTAAATTATCTCCCGATAAGAAACAGGTCGTGATCCAATACAACCTCATTGAAGTATTTGAGCATCCCGAAAAATTTGAATACACAATTGTTTACTAGGATCGTATTGCAGTTATGATAAGAAAAACGGACTTCCTGGTGGTTGGTTCCGGCATTGCCGGATTAACCTACGCGTTGAAAGTTGCAAGAGCCTGTCCGGATCAGCAGGTGCTCGTGATCACCAAAACCATCGCCGATGAAACCAATACCAAGTACGCGCAAGGCGGTATTGCAGGCGTTACGGATCTGGAGCACGACAGTTATGAGAAGCATATAGAAGACACCCTGATCGCAGGCGACGGACTGTGCAATCCGAAAATCGTCGAGATGGTTGTAAAGGAGGGTCCGGAACGGATTAAAGAAATGATTGAATGGGGAACAGAATTTGACAAGGACGAAGAAGGTGAATTTAAGAGGGGAAAAGAAGGTGGCCATTCAGAATTCCGGATCCTGCATCATAAGGATGTCACCGGCATGGAAATGGAGCGGGCCCTGCTTAGCACGGTTGTTTCCCAGAAAAATATCGAACTCATCAAGCATTGCTTTGTAATTGATATTCTCACCCAGCATCACCTGGGATACCTCGTAACCAAATCTACTCCGGATATCGAATGTTTTGGCGTTTATGCCCTTGACCTCCGGGAAAATCGTATTGTAAAAATTTTATCGCGCGTCACTGTTTTTGCAACCGGGGGAAACGGACAGGTTTATCGTACCACAACGAATCCTGTGATTGCTACCGGCGACGGGATAGCAATGGTTTACCGCGCAAAAGGAAGAATCGAGAATATGGAGTTCATCCAGTTCCATCCCACTGCATTATACCAGCAGGGTGTAAGCCCGTCTTTCCTGATCACCGAGGCNNGAAATGAAAAAAGCCGGTACCGAGCATGTCTATCTCGATTGCCGCCATATGGATATTGAAAAATTCAAGGAGCACTTCCCGAATATTTATGAAAAATGCAAATCCATCGGCATTGATGTGGCCAAACAAATGATCCCTGTGGCGCCCGCTGCACACTATAGTTGCGGCGGAATTAAAACTGACGAATGGGGCCATACTTCCATCAGGCATTTATATGCTTGCGGAGAATGTGCTTCCACCGGACTTCACGGCGCAAACCGGCTGGCCAGCAATTCCTTACTGGAAGGCCTCGTATTTGCTCACCGCTGTTACACAGACAGCATTAAAAAAATAAAAGAAATTTCTTTCAACGAAAACATCCCGGATTGGAATGCGGAAGGCACTACGGCACCCAACGAAATGATCCTGATCACGCAAAGTATCAAAGAACTTCAATTGCTCATGAGTGATTATGTGGGTATCGTGCGAACCAATATCCGCCTGGAAAGAGCAATGAAACGACTTGACCTGCTACATGAAGAAATAGAAGCCCTCTATGAAACCACCGACGTGTCACCTCAGCTTTGTGAGGTAAGGAACCTGATCACTACCGGATATCTGATCGTAAAAGGAGCCGTGTTCAGGAAAGAGAGCCGTGGTCTGCACTTTAACACAGACTATCCGCTAAAGAGTAAACTGATACAAAATATTGTTCTCTGATGAAAGCCATCATCTTTGCCGCAGGGCTTGGTACCCGGTTCAAACCCTGGACAGATAAGCATCCCAAGGCGCTCGCATTGATTAATGGAAAAAGCCTCCTGCAGCGGAACATCCTTTATCTTCAGCAATCCGGTATTACGGAAGTATTGGTGAATGTGCATCATTTTGGAGACCAGATCATGGAAGCGATCAGGATAAATCAGGGTTGGGGAAGCACCGTTTCCATAAGTGATGAAAGGGATGCGGTGCTGGAAACGGGCGGCGGATTAAAAAGAGCAGCCTGGTTTTTCGATGATGGTCCTTTTGTTGTAATAAATGCGGATATACTCACGGATCTGGACCTTGAATCCATGATCTCTTTTCACCATATGCAAACGCCATTGGCCACGCTCGCTGTTACCAATCGCATATCATCCCGGTATTTCCTGTTTAATGAAGAAGACCTCTTGTGCGGATGGCGGAATACGAAAACCGGTAAGGAACGCATTGCGGTTCCTGCTCCGATATTAAATGAAAAAGCATTCAGCGGGATCCATGTTCTTTCTCCGGAAATATTTCCACTGATGCATCAGCAGGGAAAATTTTCCATCGTGGATGTTTACCTGGAGCTCTCTGCTTCCCGAATGATCATAGGCTTTGACCATTCCGGCTCGAAACTGGTGGATGTAGGAAAACCGGAATCTGTTGCTGTTGCGGAAGCTTTGTTTGTTTAATATATTTATACATGCGTGACAAGCTGGTTTCCGGAGAAAATGTTGCGGAAATAAAAAAATCCGATTGGCTCCTTATCGGGTGTTCCTGGCTGCTTGTTCAAATGATTATTTTATACTGGCTGGGTATAAATGACGGTGAAGAGTCGACAAAATACATTGACCTGGCAAATAAATGGACCAGCGGGGTTCGTCATTTTAACTGGTACAATCTTTTTTACTCCGGATACACCGGAATGCATGTTCTGCTGAGAATAGCCGGCTTCCCTCCCAAGGGTATGTATGTTGTTCAATTATTGCTCTCGGCCCTGGCCCAGTATTATTTTGTTCAGATCCTTCGCCTGTTCATCCGCTCAAGAATCGCCATTGTTGCTTCCGGAATATTATATGCTTTCTGTTTTATCATTCAGCAATGGGTCGACGCTTTATTTACGGATTCTGCATTTAGCAGCCTGCTTATTATAGCCACTTATTTTTTACTGGCTGAAGAAAAAGGTTTGGGTAAAAAAATCGCCTTCTGGACCTTGCTGATCATCCTGCCCTCTATCAGACCGGTCGGATTTCTATTCATCATACTGGCCTGCTTCTACTGGTTGCTCCTTTCCACAAGGAAAAATACGGGGAAACTGGTTATTTGCCTGGTTTATCTGTTTTTAATCGCGGTGGTCATGAATAAATCACTAGCGCAAAGTCCGGGCTATTTTTATCCCCTCCACAATATCCAGGCAAACGTGATTTGTGGATATCCCGGTAATTTGTTACAGTATCAAAAGGTCCCTTACCAGGAGGGGATGAGTATATTTTCTTATTTAATGCATAATCCCGGTATGAGTGTCAGGCTGTTCTTCTCCCGGTTTTTAAAAATATTTATTATGTCCCGGGCTTATTTTTCCCCCATGCATAATTTATTACTTACCATAAGTACAATTGTTTATTATATTCTGGCAATAACCGGCATGCTGCGGATTTTTTTCCGGAAAGAAAGAGAGAAGTATTTTCTATTTGCCGGAATATTGCTTTTTTCAATTCCCTCTGTTGTTTTTTGCGTTGACTGGAGCGGCAGGTTTTCTTTACCGGTACTTTGTTTTGTCCTTCTCCTGAGCGCTATGGGAATAGATCGTATTTGGGAGTTTATCCGTATTTCCAATTCTTCAACTCCTGCTCCACGTGGCGGACCTCAATAGTTACACCGAATTTATTTTTTAAATGCCTTGCCAGCGCGTCTGCAGCATACACACTGCGATGCTGGCCGCCGGTGCAGCCAAAACTCACTTCCAGGCTATTGAATCCTCGTTTGATATAATCTTCCACGGAAATATCCACGAGATCAAATACACTGTTGAGGTATTCCGGCATTTTGGTTTCCTGTTCCAGAAAATCCATGACTTCTTTGTCCCTTCCGGTTTTTGACCTGAATGCTTCCAGGCGCCCGGGATTTAGAATTCCGCGGCAGTCAAAAACGAATCCTCCCCCATTGCCTTCGGCATCTTCTGGGATGGCTCTTTTAAAAGAAAAGCTGTTGATATGAACCACCAGCGGAGTCTCTGCGCTGGCCCTTAACGGCACAAATCGTTGAATCACCTGGTCTTCTACAATCAAATGAAGCACTCTTTCATATTCCGGCAAATCATATCCGGCGAAATGATTTTGTAAAAAATCACGCAGATTCTTTAACCCCAATGGAATGCTGATGAGAAAATGGGCCTTGCGCTCAAACAAACCGCGGAATCCGTAGGCGCCCAGCACCTGCATTAAACGGATCAGCACATAACCGCGGTACTGTACTAAAAAACGATGCCGGTTAATTTTCGTACCCATGATTTCCTGCACACAATCCATATAGTATTCCAGCAATCCATTTTTCCATTCGTCCGGCAATTCGGCCTTCGCCTGCCAAAGCATGGAGGCGACATCATATTGAAGGGCGCCCTTCATGCCGCCCTGATAATCTATAAAATGAACGCTGTCATTTTCAATCATGATATTCCTGCTCTGGAAATCCCGGAACATAAAATATTTATGATCAACGAGGCTGAGATCGGAAGCGAAGGTTTCAAAATCAGCAATGAGCTTTTCTTTATCATAAGGCAGCTGAAGCGTGTCGAGGAAATAATATTTGAAATACAACAGGTCACTCAGTATGGCCTGCTTTCCGAATTCGCTCGATGTCAGGCTCCAGTTTTCATAATCCAGACCTTCGTCTCCCCGGATTTGCAGATGGGCAAGGGCCTTCAGGCTTTGCCTGAACAGATCGAACACATAAGGTGTGAGGCCGTGCTCTTCCAATTTGTTCAGCAGCGAAACATCTCCAAAATCTTCCTGGATATAGAGCGTACACGCCTCATTCACCGCATAGATCTCTGGTACCGGGCAGTTCTTTTTCTTAAAATGACGGCTGAACCGGATAAAACTTTGATTTTCTTTAATATTCTCCCCGTAGGTAGCAATATAGCTTTGCTTTACAGTATGGATGCGGTAATAGATCCGGATGCTTCCGGATTGCGGGATCTTTTTAATGGAGACAACAGGATCTTTGCTGTAACCGGAAAAAAGGACTGCGATCTCTTGGTTAATACTTTCCATATTAATCTATGAAACTACTGCAAGCTCAGTTAACCACGGTAATTTCCGGGGGTTCGGCAGGAATCTTTTCTCCTGCTCTTTGTTGCTGCTCATTGATCAGCTCCGCAATCAGGGCGGTCCAGCCGGTTTGCTGACATGCTCCCAGGCCCTGACCATTGTCCCCATGAAAGTATTCATAAAAAAGATTGAGGTGCTCATTTCCAGGCTTCTGATAAAACCAGTTGTATTTCCCGTATTGCGGAATGGCTCCGGATACATCCGGTTGAAACAAACTGATGACGCGCTGGGTCAGAAAATTTGCGACTTCTTCCAGGTTTAGCATTTTGCCGGAACCAACAGGGCACTCTACTTTCAGGGCATTGCCGTAAAAAATACCATACTTCCGGATTGACTGAATGATCAGATAATTTATCGGCATCCATATCGGTCCGCGCCAATTGGAATTTCCTCCAAAAAGGCTGGAAGTNNTCATGGTATTTGGAGAGTGCACGGATTCCGCCGGGGGAAAGGAATTCATTTTCATTCAGTAATCTTTCCAGCAGGCTCACGAGGCGGTGACGCGGTATCAGCGAAAGCAGGATCGTATCACCATCCGTTTTTTCTTCATTTGGCCAAAACTTTTTATTTTTCAGCCGGTAGTTCTCAAACCAGCTGATCCGCTTTTTAAAATCGGCGAGCTTATCCAGCTTTTTCTTTTCAATAACGGAGACTGCAAAGAGTGTCGTGATGCCTACGATGGAATGAATGCGAAGCTGCACTGGCGCCGATCCGCCAATCGCCAGCGTATCATAAAAAAATTTATCTTCCTCATTCCACATACCCTGCTCATTCAGCGCTTCGGCAATTAATACGAACTGTTCAAAGAATTTAGTGGCCGTATCTTCAAAAGATAAATCTTTCATGGCAATCTCCAGCGCCATATCCATCATGTTCAGCGCATACATGCCCATCCAGCTGGTTCCGTCAGCCTGTTCAAGCTGCATTTGGCCGGGCAATTCAATACTCCGGTTAAAAACGCCAATATTATCCAGTCCAAGGAATCCGCCCTCAAACATATTATTACCGTTGGGATCTTTCCGGTTTACCCACCAGGTAAAATTAATCAGCAGTTTGTGAAAAACGCGTTCTAGAAAATCCCGGTCGCCTTTTCCGCGGATGCGCCGCTCAATTTTATATACGCGCCACGCAGCCCAGGCGTGAACCGGAGGATTTACATCGCTGAACTGCCATTCATAGGCCGGCAATTGGCCGTTCGGATGCATGTACCATTCGCG
>PLEB01000200.1 GCA_003136915.1 Chitinophagaceae bacterium | reverse complement strand
GACAGACAGGGTGTGGTTCAACCGGATGTGTATTCTATCACCCCCCGCTACGAAACCAAATGGTTTGAGGCGAGCATTCCCGTATCACTAATTTATTACGGAAACTGGCGGGCCCGTTTAGGCTTGGCCGTTAGAGCTGGATATTTTATCTTTGGCGGCGATGCGCTGGGAGGATTACTCGGACTGCGCAATATGGAGGGAGCCGATTTTTACGCTGGAGTTCATTTTTTCGTTGGCGGTTAGGCAAGAACCCAATTAATAAAAACAAATCGAAAACACAAAAACAGTTGACATGAAATCATTACTAATCATCCCCATCCTAACTGTAATGGCCGGATTAATGCTTGCCGAAAAATGGAATGCAGACGCTGCAAGCGCTAAAATATCATTTTCAATAAAGGGCCCCTTTGGAACCGTGCACGGCAATTTTACCGGGTTGAAAGCGAGCCTTCAGTTTAGTGAAAAGGATTTAGCCAGCAGTTCACTATCTGCAACTGTTGAAGCTAAAACTGTAAGCACCGGAATATCCATGCGCAATGGTGATCTGCGCAACAAAGAAGAGTGGCTGAATACAGATAAGTACCCGGTGATCAGTTTTAAATCAAAGAAAATTGAAAAAACTTCTTCAGGTTATAAAGTTTCAGGTGACCTCACGCTGAAAGGGATAACAAAACCTGTAGAAATTCCATTTACGTTTACTTCCAGCGGAGCCACCGGTACTTTTAAAGGGCAGTTTACAATTAACCGCGAAGATTACAAAGTTGGCAAACCCGGGGGCTCCGTAGGAAACCCTGTAAGTATCAGCCTGGAAGTTCCTGTAAAAAAATAACCTTCGATATCGGTTGCCGTTGAAAGCAGGTTAGCAAATTGAAGAATTTATTAACTTGGTACAGGAAAATTAGAGTAAATTCAATTTTCTTGTGCTCAACGACGCTAGCCATAAGGAAATCTGGGCCATGCTAACAAACGGCTGCCAGGATGCATTGCTGGCATTGTACGATAAATATTACCTCGGATTAATGAATTATGGCCTCCGGTTAACAGGTGACCGGGATTTTACGAATGATTGCATTTCCCAGATCCTGCTTCGCTTATGGGACAAACGGGGGAATCTGCCCGAGGTAGAAAACCCAAGGTCTTACCTGCTTACCTGCCTTCGGAACGAACTTTTCACAGAACGGAAAGCGCAGCATTTCCGGTTGGTCAGTGCAATAAATTTTAGTCAGACGACCAATGCATCTGAGCCTTCATATGAGGAATATCTCATTCAGCTTCAATCAAATAAAACCCTGAGGGAAAAACTTGCCCTGACCCTGCAGAACCTCACGGTGAGGGAAAAAGAGCTCCTGCGCCTGAAGTTTTTTGAAAACATGGACTATACCGAAATCGCCATTCAATGCGGGATTACCAAAAGAACAGCTTATAATATCATTCATTCGGCTTTAAAAACGCTTAAGGCAGGTATGATCAACAGTCAAAATATATGGATGGCCTATGATATCGCCATGATAACTGTGATACTTGTGTTCATTTCCCAATAAATCTTCTGATTTCTCAATATAAATCCTCCGTTTCATAGTAAAAACGCTGGTCTTTTTCTTCTATAGTAAAAGGCCGCCAAGATGGATCCAAAAAAATACGAAGCAGAAGATTTCTTACAAGACCCCTCCTTCTGCGATTATTGCCTGGGCAACAATGAACAGGCAGTGAATTTCTGGAATGAATGGATTTCCTTAAATCCGGAAAGAACGAAAGTAATACAACAGGCAAAAGATTTATACGGACTGCTGAATGGCAATCATACGGCTTCGCAATATATGTATGACCGGCAATTATTTATCAAAAAAATCAATGAACACCTTTCTTTGCCTGGTTATATCGAGCCGGATAATTTATATCAGCCAGGGCGAAAATTATCGCCTCTTAGAAAATTGGTTCTGTATGCTTCCGCAACAGCAGCCGCTTTCCTGCTTTTTTTCTTTCTCACACCCGCAATTAAAAAAGTTTTGTCTCCATCCCTTTCTGTCTCGCCTTATGTATATGGAGAGGACAGCAAAGCCGGGGAGCGGAAATCCTTCCAACTGACGGATGGCACCAAGGTTATGTTGAACGCAGGGAGTACAATAAAAGTTTCAAAGAATTTTAATGTTTCTACGCGGGAGATTCTGCTGGAAGGTGAAGCCTTCTTTGACGTCACCCATAATGCACAAAAACCTTTTATCATTCACACGGCTTCGATGGACGTAAGGGTGTTGGGTACGGCTTTTAATATAAAAGCATATCCTTCGGATAAAACGACGGAAACCTCCCTGCTGAGAGGCTCAATAGAAGTGACTGTAAAAAATGATCCCGGCAAAGTGGTTATCCTTCATCCGAATGAAAAGATTATTCTTCTCAATGCAACAAAGGAGGAAGTTCCGGTGAAGGCATCTCAAAAAATCCCGGTATCAACTCCAGTCAGCCAGAAATACAAAATATCCGGACTTACCTATTCTCGGATGGATAGCTCCCTGGTTGAGGTTTCCTGGACGGACAACAAACTGGTATTCGACAGCGAGAGTTTTGAAGATATAGCAACCCGGCTGGAGCGTTGGTATAATGTGTCTATCCGCTTTGAAAATCCGGATGTGCGGCAATACCGGTTCACAGGTGGTTTCGACAAGAAAACAATTATTCAGGTGTTGAACGCCCTGCAATTGTCAAGGCGATTTGAATATGCCGAATATGAAACGGATGGGAAAGTTCAGATCATTATTAAATAAAAACGGGCCTCAGGGAGCCTGCTAAAACAATCAAATTTAAATGAAAAACTAAATAGGATAAAAAAACAGGGGAAATGATGGAACATTCCCCCTGGCTTAAGTTTTCTGAGACAGGTTTCACGGTAAAGATCGCCTGTCTCAATTATCAAACTAAAACCAAATAAAGGTATGAAAAAAAGACCACAGATTTGGGCGTATTCCTGCGCCCTTCATCTGACCAAAATTGCACTGGTTATGAAAATGTCTTTCGCAATTATTCTGGTCACCTGTATGCAGGCGTCGGCGACCGGGTATTCCCAGGAAGTTCGGCTTACCCTGAATATGAATCAGGTTCCAATCAGCAAATTACTGAAGACAATCGAATCAAAAACGGACTATCATTTCGTGTATTCGAGTAATTTTTTCCCTTCAGAGCTGATTGTGTCGGTCAACGTGAAGCAAAAGCCTGTTTCTGAAATCCTGAAGCAGGTGCTTTCGAATACGGGATTCACCTTTAAAAAGATCGATAGTGATCTCATTGTTATTACCAGTTCCCCCGAAGGCAAGTTCCAACGGGCAATCAAGGGTACGGTGGTGTCCGCGCTTTACGGAGAGCCCCTGAATGGAGCCACGGTCGCCGTTGAACAAACCGGAATTTCAACAGCTACAAATGCGCAGGGCGAATTTTCCATGACGGTTCCGGATAATGGCACACTTGTAATCAGCTCCGTCGGATATATTACGGAAAGAATATCTCTTTCCAATCGTATTGAATTCAATATTGTCATGAATCAATCCTCCACGGATATGAATGAAGTGGTGGTGGTGGGATATGGCTCCAGGAAAAAAAAGGATATAATCGGAGCTGTTTCCAACATCGGGCCGGTTGAAATAGAAAAAAGCACGTCAATAAGTCCCGAGCTGGCTATGAAAGGCCAGATGGCAGGCGTCAATGTAACCTCCGCAGGGGGTGATCCAAGTGCCAGGCCCACCATAAGGATCAGAGGCGTGAGCACGTTCAACAGTCCTGATCCTCTCTATGTGATCGATGGGATACCTATCGCAGAAGGCGGCGCGGGAGCTACTGTAGATAAGGTCAACGATCCCACACGGCGCACGCCCATCAACCTATACACNNGGAAGAGTGAGAGTGGATTTTGACGGTCTTTACGGAAAGCAGGAAATTCCAAAAACATATAAAGTATTGAATACTCAACAATACACTAAATTCTATACAGATGCTTATAATGCGAATCCCGATTTAAGTGCTAATGTTCCTGTCCCTATCGGCCAGGCACAATACTTTGGGCCGGTGTGGGATCCATCCAGCCCACAATACCTTGGCAATAGTCCCACCTACGATTGGCAGGACGCCATCATAAATAAAAATGCTAAAATTCAGAATTATTCTGTCAGGGCCAGTGGCGGAACGGAAAATACACTTTATAATTTTTCAGCGGGTTACGCCAATAACGATGCTCCGTTTAAAGTGACGAACACAGAGCGATATAGCATCTCCAGCAACGTAAGTACTAAAATAGGCAAGTACCTGGAAACAGGAATTAACATAAGGCTGATCCAGGAAAACATTCGGGAATCTACCGCCCCCACGGGGGATTTGAGCATATATGCTGCGGCGCCCTGGCAAGCTATTTATGACAAAAGTAACCCCTACGGTTATGCGCCCTTGTACGTAGCGACCGCACCTATAACGCCNNTAATCAATATACTAACCAGAGTGCCATCGGGTCCGGTTATATACAGATCCAGCCAATCCTTGGATTAAAACTGAAAGGCACGTTCAGTGGTCAGCAATATTCCATCAGTAACAGGAATTATATTGATTTCGATAACTGGCAATTCGGGGAAAATACAACCAACCCATTTGCCGGCGTACCGAATGCGCAGGCAGGTACAAGGCCGGATGCACTTGGTACTTCAACAAGTACTACGATAAATACGGTAAAATCATTGAATGGAGATTATCAGCACAGTATCGGAAAACATAATTTCGATATTACGGCAGATGCCTCCGAGCAGGAATATACATGGGCTACGCAATCGGCCAATTCCTTTGTGTATTCCAGCGATCCCAGCCTCCGTTATTTTAACGCTACAGGTATGGAAAGAGCTTCCAATACCTTAAACGGGCACTATGTCCTGATCGGTTATTTGGGCCGTATAAGCTATAATTATGGTAATAAATATTATTTGGAAGGGGTTGTGCGCAGAGACGGATCTTCCCGTTTTGCCCCGGGGCATCAGTTCGGAACTTTTCCATCCGCATCGGCAGGCTGGCGCATTTCCAGTGAAAAATTCATGCAAAGCGTCACTTTCCTCACGGATCTGAAGATACGGGGAGGATACGGAGTGCTGGGCAATGAACAGACAACCGGAGGATGGGAATATAT
>PLEB01000370.1 GCA_003136915.1 Chitinophagaceae bacterium | reverse complement strand
ACAAGGACCTGTCTGATCAGGCTGCGTATTTTAACCGGCTGCGCTCCATGAACCTGCGCAATCCGGTGCTGATCGGGTTTGGTATCAAAGACAAGGAAAGTTTTTCGAAGGCCTGCGACTATGCAAGTGGCGCCATCATCGGCACGGCATATATAAAAGCTTTAACAGGAGCAAAGCCGGAAGAAATTGGAAAGCGGACAAATGATTTTTTAAAAGCACTTATTTGAAACTGGTCATCATAAAATATAATGCAGGCAATATCCAATCCGTGCTCTTTGCATTGGAGCGCATCGGGATGGAAGGAATGGTAACAGATGATCCGTTTCTCATTCAGTCGGCCGACAAAGTCATTTTTCCCGGCGTGGGGGAAGCCAGTTCGGCGATGAACTATTTACGCGATAGAAAATTAGATCAGTTGATTCGCGAACTGAAGCAACCGGTGCTCGGCATTTGCCTGGGCCTTCAGCTGATGTGTAAATATTCTGAAGAAAATAAAACGGAATGCCTCGGCATATTTGATACGGAGGTAAAGAAATTCAACGTGAAGAGCGGGCTAAAAGTTCCACAGATCGGATGGAATAAGGTTGAGGATACCAGTGAGCCTTTGTTCAAAGGGATTTTTGAAGAACCTTATTGTTATTTTGTTCATAGCTACTATGCAGAATTATGTGCCGAAACCGCTGCAGTAACTGAATATGGAGTAAGATTCAGCAGCGCATTGGGGAAAAATAATTTCTATGGCGTTCAGTTCCATCCTGAAAAAAGTGCAGCTGCCGGCGAGCATATCTTAAAAAATTTTATTCAACTTTAGCTCTCATGCTGTATGTCTATTGAAGTGATTCCTGCTATTGATATTTTGAACGGCAAATGCGTCCGGCTCACCCAGGGCGACTACTCCCGTCAGAAAATATACAATGAACATCCGTTGGAAGTCGCGCGCCAGTTTGAAGATGCCGGACTAAAAAGGCTGCACCTGGTTGACCTGGATGGAGCCAGGCAGGGGACAGTAAAAAACTGGAGCGTGCTGGAAACACTCGCAGGCAAAACCAGCCTGATCATTGATTTTGGCGGAGGCATTTCAAGCAATAAGGATTTGCAGATCGTATTTGATTCGGGAGCTGCATTTGCTAGCGTTGGCAGCATTGCTGTCAAAGACGAAATACTTTTTCTGGAGTGGTTGGTTAAATTCGGCGCAGCGCGCTTTCTCCTCGGTGCAGACGTACGTAAAGAAAAAATTTCGATCAGCGGTTGGCAGGAAGATACCGAAATATGGGTATATGATTTTTTAGAGAAATATATTCAGGCCGGAATATCCAGGATCTTCTGTACTGATATCAGTCTGGATGGTGCCATGGAAGGGCCGTCCCTTGATTTGTATAAAAATATTGTGCAAAAATTTCCGGATCTGTATTTTATCGCCAGCGGGGGGATACGTTCTCTGGATGATATTTTCAAACTGGAAGAATTGGGTTGCAAAGGAGCCATTCTGGGCAAAGCAATTTATGAAGGATTGATCAAGCTCAAGGACCTTGCCAAATGCTGACCAAGAGGATCATACCATGCCTTGATATACAAAACGGACGCACCGTAAAAGGAACAAATTTCCTCAACCTGCGGGATGCAGGCGACCCGGTGGAACTCGGCGCACGGTATGCCCTGGAAGGTGCAGATGAATTGGTATTCCTCGATATCACGGCGACCAACGAAAAAAGAAAAACCCTCAGCGAACTGGCACGAAGAATTGCGCATCATATTAATATCCCTTTTACCGTGGGTGGTGGAATTTCATCCATTCAGGACGTGCAGGTTTTACTTGAAAACGGCGCGGATAAGATTTCGATAAATACCGCAGCATTCAAAAACCCATCTCTTATTGCCGGGCTCGCCAGGGAATTTGGATCTCAGTGCATAGTGCTGGGCATCGACGCAAAAAAAGCAGCAAATGGGAAATACTATGTTTACCTGAATGGCGGTCGTATGGCCACAGAAACAATTTGCTTGGATTGGGCAAAAAAGGGTGTGGATCTGGGTGCAGGGGAAATCCTGCTGACCTCCATGGACCAGGATGGAACAAAAAAAGGTTTTGCCCTGGAACTGACCAGCATGCTCGCACAGGGCCTGCCCGTTCCGGTTATTGCTTCAGGCGGAGGAGGGACCAGGGAACATTTTGCAGAGGTATTTCAGGAAGGATTTGCCGATGCTGCCCTTGCTGCGAGTATCTTTCATTTTCGCGAGATTCCCATTCCGGATCTAAAACAATTTCTGAAGGGACTGGGTATCGGTATAAGAATCTAATTTTGTTTATATGGAAATCAATTTTTCAAAATATAGCGACGGACTGGTACCTGCCATTGTTCAGGATGAACTTACCCGGAAAGTGCTGATGCTGGGTTTCATGAACCAGGAGGCAGTTGATAAAACAAAGGAATTGGGCAAACTAACCTTTTACAGCCGTTCTAATAAAAGGTTATGGACAAAAGGAGAGGAGAGCGGTCATTTCCTTATGTTCAAAAGCCTTGCACTGGACTGCGATCAGGATACGCTGCTGATCCAGGCCATCCCGACCGGGCCGGTATGTCATACGGGTTCCGATACCTGCTGGAATGAAAAAAAAGAGCCAGGTGGTTTTTTACAGGAACCCGAAGGGATCATCAGGAAAAGAAAAAGCAATCCTGATGAGAACTCTTATGTTGCCGGATTGTTTAAAAAAGGGATTAATAAGATTGCTCAGAAATTAGGGGAGGAATGCGTTGAATTGATCATTGAGTCCAAAGACCAGGATGATTCCCTGTTTTTGAATGAAGCAGCTGACCTGCTTTTTCACTACCTGATCCTGCTGCAGGCTAAGGGACATAATTTACAGGATATTGTTGACGTTCTTAAGGGAAGGAACATTAAAAAGTAAAAAGTAAAAAGGGTTCATGAAAAAAATGTTGATTTGTGCTTATGCACTAACCGGATGGGCGTATGCCCAAAATGCTAAACCTGTGGGGTTCAGCATCAGCGGTCATATCAGTGGACTGTCTGAGCGATCTGATGTTTTTGTAACAGATGCCAATAAGCCTACGGATACCATTGCAAGGAGCAAGGTGAGCGGGGGTGCATTCATACTAAAAGGAGCGATACCCGAGCCTAACCTCTATGAATTGAACTTTGGCGGCCCGAAAAAGAAAACCGTGCTTTTTATCGGCAATGAAAACGTAAAAATAGAAGGTTCGGTGGAAGATCTGGCAAAGCTGAAAGTAACTGGTTCTGCCACGGAGGATGATTTCATGAGCTTTCAACAGGTATTCAATCCTTATTTCTCCAGGCTGAATAGTCTGAGCCAGCTGGCGAATTCGGCTGAAGGAACATTAAAAAGAGACTCTATTGGTGTATTATACAATAGCACGGCAGGCATAATAGAATCTAAGATTGATAGCTTTATCCAGCAAAAGAGGTCTTCTTATGTAAGTCCTTTTGTACTGATCGTAACAGCCCAACTAACGGATGATCCGCTTTTGCTGGAACGCAGATTCCTTAGCTTATCCCCTGTTGTTCAGGAAACCATGTACGGCAAGTATCTCAAAGAGCAAATTGAAAACGGAAAGATTGGCGCCGTGGGAACTGTTGCGATTGATTTTACGCAGAATGATACTGCAGGCAATCCCGTAAGCTTGTCCTCATTCAAAGGCAAATATGTGCTGGTGGATTTTTGGGCGAGCTGGTGTCGGCCCTGCAGGATGGAAAACCCGAACGTACTGGCAGCGTACGGAAAATTCAAATCCAAGAATTTCACAGTGCTGGGTGTTTCACTGGATCGCGAACGCAGTCCCTGGATAAAAGCAATTCAGGATGACAGGCTTGGCTGGGAGCAGGTGAGTGATTTGAAATTCTGGAACAATGAAGCAGCCATGAAATACAGGATACAGCAGATACCGCAGAACTTTCTGATAGATCCGAATGGAAAGATCATTGCAAAAAACCTGCGTGGGCCCGACCTGGATTCCAGACT
>PLEB01000193.1 GCA_003136915.1 Chitinophagaceae bacterium | reverse complement strand
ATATACGGAGGTGATACCATGAAAATCCAACTTCTCAGTTTAAGGGCTTTTTCAGTCTGGACCTTGTTCATTTTGTCCGGGTTTTTACCGGCAAATGCCCAGAAGCTTTCTGCCGTACAGAATTATGGTATCAACCGGCCCGGCGTCGTCATGGTACGTACCGTATTTTCTGCTGACGTGTACGTGAACAATATGCGTCTTGATTCACGAAATTTTAATCACCTTCTTGACTCCCTGCAGCGAATAGACAGCAGCGGAGCAATCTACACGCCAGAACAAAAGCTGGATATCGTATTAACACAGATCCGTGACAATCCCAACCGGTTTTTTAAGGCTTCCTTTGATTACATTAAACAGCCCGAGGAAATTACTTCGAGCGGAACGGGTTTTTTGATCACGGGAGATGGTTATGTGGCAACGAATTGTCACCTGATTGACAGGGATAAAGCATTTATCCGGCGTCAGTTTATCCTTTCTGCATTCCAGCAGATCACGGAAGCAAATATTGCCGCTTTTGAAAGCGCGTGGGCGACCCGGTTTTCCGATCAGCAGCGCTCCGTTCTCTATAATACTTATGCTTCTGTATATTCCCGCTTATTTTCCATGGCCCTTTATGACCTGAAGAAGGAAATATTTATTGAGTACAGCGCGGATTCTCAGAGCGGCGCAACAATGTCGATAAAAAAAATAGCGCATACCATCATAAAGGGGCAGCCGATGCCGGGAAAAGATATTGCGATCCTGAAAATGGACGGCGACAGTGCATTACCCACATTGAAAATCGCGCGGGACGATCTGCCCAGGGTCGGCGAACAATTATTTGTATACGGTTTCCCGGGACCGGTAACTAATAATAATTATGTTTCTTCAGAGTCCGCCATTGAGCCTACGCTGACTACCGGAATTGTTAGTGCACTCAAAAAGTCGGTGGAGGGATGGCCCCTGATCCAAATGGATGCCAATATAAACAGGGGCAGCAGCGGAGGACCGGTATGCAATGAAAAAGGGGAGGTGGTCGGCCTCACTACATTTGGAAGTATTGAAAACAGTGGGGGTCTGGCTGCAGGATTGAATTTTGCTATCCCTGTTTCTATTCTGGAAGAATACCTGGACAGTGCCGATGTCATTGCACATCCCAGCGACGTTTCATTAATATTTGAGGATGCAGTTATTTTCTACGACAGGGAAAATTACAAGGAAGCATTGCGGAAATTTCAACAGGTAAAAGAGATCAACAAGAATTTTCCCGGGTTGAGTGCCTATATCCTGGATTCGCAAAAACGCCTCGCACAGAATGACGAACGAAAAGCCTCCATGATCCGGTATGACTTCCTGGTAATCGGACTTCTCATATTCATCGCGCTCCTTTTATTCAAATTCCTTCGCATTCGAAAACCGACCTGATTTTTTACTTTTTACTTTTTAATTCATTCTCCCAATCTCATCACAAATAACCCTATACGTATTCCAGGATGAAGTTTCATCGGCCGGATGTGGGCTGTAATAAGCACCCATAAAAAGACTGGGAAATGTCCAGGTGGTTTCAAGCACGCCGAGAAACCTTTCTTTCATTTCAGGAGTTGAGTTGGCGCGGAAATTCAGGACGTCCTTAATCTGTTGAACCGCGAAATCAGGTGTTCTCCAGGGACAGGAAAGCACGCGGAAACCTTTCATGGCAAAATAGATCGGCGTCTTGTCTGGCCGGTCATAATGCCAATCGCAGATCACTACGTCTTTAGGAATCATATCCACCGCCCTCCAGGTATCATTATAGCTGCCTTCCCACATGCCTATGCCGGTTGTTAGTCCATCAATGAGACGGTCTCCCCAGATATACAAGGTTTTATTTCTTTTGGCGAGGTGGTCGTGGATAGCGGTTACCTCATTGGCAAATAAGACAGAGCGATCGTGATGAGCACAGCGCGGACATTTATCTTCTCCCAAAAAGAACACTTCATCCATTCCTGCATGGAAAGCGTCTGCCTCGAAAACATCAACGAGTTCATCCATTACTTCAAAAAGAACCTTATGCACTTCCGGCAGCAGCGGGCAATAACTCTTGCAATAGAGGCTGTCTGCGTTGGGCCATTTATAAACGGCCGGCATGCTTATCCAGGGCGTTTCATCAAATTGCGGATATTTCTTCAGTAGGATATTCGGTCGGTTCGCCCAGGATTGATGCCCCAGCATGTCAATCTGCGGAATGAGCCGGATATGATCTTTCCGGCAAACCGATACGATCTTTTTTACGTCTGCTGTGGAAAGTGCCAGTGTATCTGTTAATTCTGGATGGGATTTGAACTGGTAGTGATATTCGATCTGAAGAATAATCAGGTTTATTTTTTTCGGAGCAACAGCCTCTTCAATAAAGCTGACGAAGGAATCCACGGAATTCGGACGGGGTGCTCCTATGCAAAGGCCCCTGACAGGCATCAGGCTGTCGACCTTATCCTGGGCTTGCACAGCAAAGGCGGGGAATATCAGTAAACATAGCATCATCCGGAATTTGCACAAATAGCGCTTCATTGGCATATGTATTTTTATTGTATTGCCACCTGCTCGGTATTCAACCGTCCGAGGGCTGGCGGCCGGGTGGAGGATTCCAAATTTACTGAAATGAACTAATTTCGCACCTGAAACTTGTTGAATGTCTTTAGCGGAACTGCGTATTTCTTCCTACATTGACCATACCGTCTTAAAACCCGTGTGCAGTTTTGCCGAAATTACTCAGTTGTGCAGGGAGGCAGTCCAGCACGGATTTGCGGCGGTTTGTGTTCCTCCTTATGTGGTGAAACGGGCATCAGGCGAAATCGTGGGCAGTAATCTGAAAACGGCAACGGTTATTGGTTTTCCAATGGGTTATTCTTCCGTTCAGTCGAAGTTGGAGGAAATCAGGCAGGCAATGGAAGACGGAGCAGATGAACTGGATGTGGTGATCAATCTTATTGCATTGAAAAATGGGCAGTGGGATTATCTGGAGTCGGAAATGACTCAAATCGTAAAGGCTATTCATCAACGTGGAAAGATAATTAAAGTGATTGTGGAAAGCGGCTTACTTAGCAGGGAGGAGATTATACGCAGTTGCAGATTATATGGGGGACTGGGAATTGATTTTATGAAAACATCAACGGGGTATGCAGAGAAAGGAGCATCGGTAGCGGATGTGGAAATCATGAGAAAAGAACTTCCTGCACAAGTCCGGATCAAAGCTTCCGGCGGTATAAGAACTTACGCATTCGCGAGGGAATTGGTGGAAGCAGGAGCTATGCGGATCGGATGCAGTGCCAGTCTGGCTATCGTATCTCAGGAAAAAGAATGGTTAACTCAGGAAAGAAGCATATGAGGTTTGTATTTCTACTAGGCATATTATTTTCCGGCGCAGCATATGCACAGGATTCGGCCATGGCTTCTGTTGTGATACACAAGGACCCGCGTTTGGATTCATTGATAAAAGTTCAGATCCGGATTAATGAGTTAACGACAAGAGATAGCAGAAGAAACCAGCCGGGTTTTCGTATTCAGGTTGCAAATTCAACAGACAGAACCCAGGTTTTTGCCATCAAGACCAGGATCTATCAGCAATATCCGGAACTCAAACCCTATCTGGTTTACCAGCCGCCTTATTACAAATTGAATGTAGGCAATTTCAAAACTCCCGAAGAGGCACAACCCTATATTGAAAAGCTCACAAAATATTTTCCATCCGGCGTTTATCTTATTCATGATATTATTGAAGTGAACCCGAGTAATCCTTAGTTATGCTGAAAGAAAAAATCCATCAACTGGCGAAGCAATATGCACCCGAGACGATTGATATCCGCCGCCACATTCATGCCCATCCCGAACTCAGTTATAAAGAATTTAAGACTTCTGCCTTTGTTCAGGAAAAATTACAAAACCTGAATATTCCATTCGAAATAAAAGCGACAACCGGGGTCGTGGGAATGATCAAAGGAAGGAATCCGGAAAAACGCGTGATTGCACTCAGGGCAGACATGGATGCATTACCTATCCGGGAAGAAAATAACGTTTCTTACAAGTCGCAAAATGAAGGTGTGATGCATGCGTGCGGACATGATGCGCACACGAGTATCCTGCTTGGCGCGTCTAAAATATTGAATGAATTAAAGGAGGAATGGGAGGGAACGATCAAGCTTATCTTCCAGCCCGGCGAAGAAAAAAATCCCGGCGGAGCAAGTCTGCTGATCAAAGAAGGTGTTTTACACGATCCCCAGCCCCAGGCAATTTTCGGACTTCATGTACATCCGGGCCTGGAGATCGGGAAACTTAGTTTCCGAAGTGGTCCTTCCATGGCAAGCGCGGATGAAATTTATATTACTGTCCGGGGAAAAGGAGGACATGCTGCCACGCCACATCTGACCGTGGATACCATCCTGGTTGCATCCGAACTGGTAGTTGCATTGCAGCAGATCATCAGCCGGAACAAGGATCCCTTTTCTCCGTCTGTACTTTCCATAAGCTCATTTCAGGGCGGCTATACAACCAATGTGATTCCTTCGGAAGTAAAGCTTATGGGCACTTTTCGCGCCATGGATGAAACATGGCGTTTTCAGGCGCACAACCTCATCAAAAAGATGGCAAAGGGATTGGCCATGTCCACCGGCGCAGAAATTGATGTATTGGTGGATGTCGGATATCCGGTAGTGAATAATGATGAAAATCTATATCCTGTTGCAAGGGCCAGGGCGGAAGAATATGCCGGAAAGGAGAATATTCTGGAAACGGAAGTAAGGATGGGCGCAGAAGATTTCGGATATTATACACAGGAAATTCCAGGGTGCTTTTATCGCCTCGGCGTCATGAACAAGGCAAAGGGAATTATTTCGAGTGTTCATACACCCACTTTTAATATTGATGAATCCGCCATTGAAACCGGCATGGGCATGATGGCGTGGCTCGGAGCGAGTATTTATTCTTCTTAAATTATTCCATGGAAAAAAAGCAATTGAGGAAGGAAGAAGCGCTCGATTACCATTCATCGGGGAGACCCGGTAAAATTGAAGTAGTACCGACAAAAGAAGCAAAAACCCAGCGGGACCTTTCGCTGGCCTACTCCCCGGGTGTGGCCGAACCCTGCAAGGAAATCATGAATAATGTTGATGATGTGTATAAGTATACGGCAAAGGGAAATCTGGTTGCGGTGATCACGAATGGTACGGCTGTATTGGGATTGGGAAATATCGGACCGGAAGCTGCGAAACCGGTTATGGAAGGTAAGGGCGTACTGTTTAAGATCTTTGCAGACATAGATGTATTTGACATTGAGATTAATGAAAAGGATCCTGAGAAATTTGTGCAGATCGTAAAATCACTTGAGCCCACTTTCGGCGGCATCAATCTGGAAGATATCAAAGCGCCTGAATGCTTCTATATTGAAAAACAATTACGGGCCTCCCTGAAAATACCCGTCATGCATGATGACCAGCATGGCACCGCTATTATCAGCAGCGCAGCCCTGATCAATGCCCTGGAATTGCAGCGAAAGAAAATTGACAGAGTCAAGTTTGTCATTAACGGTGCAGGAGCAGCAGCAGTGGCCTGTATTAAGTTATACCTGGCACTCGGCGCAAGGGCTGCAAATTTTATTGTATTTGACAAAGACGGTGTCATTCACAAAAACCGGAAGGATCTCGATGAAGACAGACTTTTATTTGCGATTGATAAAGAAGACCTGACCCTGGAAAAAGCCATGAAAGATGCCGATGTCTTTGTCGGGTTAAGTGTTGGCAATACAGTAACTCAGGAAATGGTGAAGAGCATGGCCAGGAGACCCATTGTTTTCGCCATGGCGAATCCTGATCCGGAAATCTCCTATGAAATGGCTACTGAAGTTCGTGACGACCTTATCATGGCCACGGGCCGAAGCGATTTTCCCAATCAGGTGAATAATGTTTTGGGCTTTCCTTTTATTTTCCGGGGCGCGCTGGATGTGCGCGCAACGCAGATAAATGAAGCCATGAAACTCGCGGCAGTGAGAGCCCTGGCAGACCTTGCTAAAACGCCTGTTCCCGATATCGTGAATATGGCTTACAATGAAAAAAATATCAGTTTTGGACCATTGTACATTATTCCGAAGCCACTTGATCCCCGCCTGCTCTCAACTGTGGCTCCGGCAGTGGCAAAAGCCGCGATTGAAAGCCAGGTAGCACAAACCAGCATTGGAAACTGGGACACTTATGCCATCGAATTGAATAAAAGGCTGGGGCTGGATAATCAACTGATCCGAGTGCTGGGCAGCAGGGCAAGGCGTGACCCGAGGCGGCTTGTTTTTGCAGAAGCGGATAACCTCAAGATTCTGAAAGTAGCCCAGATATTATTTGATGAAGGAGTAGCTTATCCGATCCTTCTCGGTAACAGGGACAGGATCCAATCCATCGCTGCAATAAATAAAATCGACATAGAAGGATTGCCGATCGTTGATCCCCGGTCGGAGGATCAGAAAGAAAGGAGAAAAAATTATGCGGAGATTTTCTTCAGTAAGCGACAGCGTCGCGGCTTTAATAAATATGAATCGCAAAAAATCATGCGCGACCGCAACTATTTCGGATGCATGATGGTAGAAACGGGAGAAGCTGATGCGATGATTTCGGGGCTTACAAAAAATTATCCCGCCACGATCCGGCCCGCCATAGAGATCATCGGGACGGAGGATGGCGTAAAAAAA
>PLEB01000030.1 GCA_003136915.1 Chitinophagaceae bacterium | reverse complement strand
CGGACATAACAGTAATTAATGTATTGGGTAAAGTTAATCACTTTAAAATGCCCTGGAACTTATCTTCAAGCCTGTCCACAAATTCATTGAATTTTCCCTTCAGATCTTCAGCCAGATTGTTTCCCCTTTTCAGCATTTTTTTGCTTATGGAATAGTGTTTTTTGGAAGAAACGAGCAGGCTGATTACCGCTCCTGCAGCTAATCCGGTTAACACACCTGCAATCAATTTTTTATTAATCATATTTTTTGCTTTATTAATCTCTTACTTTCTAAAATCAGGCCATATGAGGAGGGAATGACCGCCTTATGCATTTAATGCATCAGGAAATCGGCTCCAGGAATGGGAAAACGCAAATTGAATGGGTAGTTATTTCCACGATCCGTTAGGAAAGAATGAGTAAATCAATCTTAATTCCCTGATTCCTGACAGGCATGATCTTCTAATGACTTCTGAAGGAATCAGCATTTCGAAAAATGACTACCGCAGATACCAGCTTGCCCCGCTGGGCTCCCTTAAGGAGGGCCGCTCAGCACGCCGGAGAATTCAGTCTTTTCTTTTTTCGTTTTCTTAAGGAATCAGTAAGACCGCCATTCGAGGGAAGGGAATTCCTTCTGCAATGTTTTAAGGCTGGCAACAAATCGTTTCCACTCGTGGCTATTACAGCATTTATTATGGGCCTGGTCCTTACTATTCAAACGCGCCCTTCCCTTGTTGCTTTTAACGCCGAATTATTATTGCCCGGAATGGTTTGCGTTTCTGTGATCAGGGAGATGGGCCCGGTAATCACCGCAGTTATTTGTGCAGGAAAGATAAGCTCCCGGATCGGCGCAGAACTGGGTTCAATGAGAGTCACGGAGCAGATTGATGCCATGGAAGTTTCGGCCATCAATCCTTTCCATTACCTCGTCGTTACGCGCGTACTGGCCACAACATGCATGGTTCCGATCCTGGTTATTTTTTCTGATGGTATTTCCTTGTTCTCCTCTTTTCTTGCTTATAACATACATGGAGATATTACCATCACCCATTTTTTTAACCTCGCATTTGCCAAAGTGGACTGGATTGATATTTTTCCTTCTGTCATAAAATCCATTTTCTTCGGAACCGCTATTGGAATTATTGGATGCTATAAGGGATTTCGTGTTGAAGGCGGAACTGCGAGTGTGGGAACTGCAGCGAATTCGGCCGTCGTCACCGCTTCCCTGGCAATATTCTTCATTGACATGATAGCCGTACAAATCACGGATATATTATGAAAACGGAAACCCTGGCTGGCGCCGAGCCGATCGTGCGCATTAAGGGCCTCAATAAAAACTATAATGGCCAGAAAGTGCTTCATGGTGTTGATCTCTGCATGGACAAAGCAGAAAATGTTGTCGTACTGGGCAAATCAGGATCTGGCAAATCTACGCTTATCCGATGCATGATCGGACTGACCGAGCCGGACGGCGGTTCCATTTGCATCATGGGTAAGGATATTGCGGAAATAAATTATCAGGAACTCAATGAACTGAGGGTCAGGATTGGCTTTCTTTTTCAAAACGGTGCTTTATATGATTCCATGAACGTACACGATAACCTGGCATTTCCATTAAGGCACCATAAAAAAAATTTAGGTAAGGAGAAAATAAATGCNNTCCGGAGGAATGAATAAACGCGTCGGCCTCGCGCGTAGCATGATGCTGAAGCCTTCACTCATGTTGTATGATGAACCTACGACGGGATTGGATACCGCAACCTCAAAGGAAATTAACCAGCTCATCCTGGACATGCAACGGAAATACAAGATTTCTTCCCTTATTATTACGCACGACATTGCCTGTGCAAAAATGACGGCTGACCGGATTGTGATGTTAAGAGATGGGATGATCGTGGCGGAAGGAACTTATGATGAACTGACAAAAAGCGACGATGAATGGATAAAATCCTTTTTCAATTAATTACATAAAAGATATTGAACATGAAATCATCTACTGCACTCAAAATGAAATTAGGCATGTTTATTATCTTCGGGCTGGTGGTGCTGGTACTTGGATTATTTTATGTGGGCAAGAAAAAAAACCTGTTTGACTCAGCATTTCACCTAAGAGCACAATTCAATAATGTAAGCGGCCTGACGCCCGGAAATAATGTCCGTTTTGGCGGCATTGATGTCGGCACCGTGGAAGATATTGAAATAGTAACGGATACTTCCGTCATTGTGAACATGAGGATCAAATCAAAAGCCCAGAAATTCATTCATATTGATGCGGTGGCAAGCATAGGCTCGGAAGGGCTGATGGGCGACCGGGTAATGATAATATCTCCGGGAATCGGAACAGGCAGGCCTGTCAGGGAGAATGATGTCCTTATTTCCCATGCGCCGGTGGAAACCGACCAGATCCTTGCAGGACTAAAAACCTCGGCAGACAATGCCGCCCTTATCACGCAGCAACTTGCCGAAGTAGCATATAAAATAAATCATGGACATGGTGTTCTTTCACGCTTACTCGCGGATTCCACCATGGGAGATAATCTGCACAGCACGATGGTAAACCTGAAAAAAGGTTCACAAGGCCTGAGTGAAGACGTGGAAGCGGCAAAGCATAACTTTTTACTCAGGGGTTTTTTTAGGAAGAAGAAAAAGCGGGAAGATGAAGAAAAAAAGAAAAAGGAAAGTGAAGTTGATAAGTGAAGGGTTAAACGCGGGAAAGAAGGGTTAGGAATTATGGGTTATGAATTATGAATTATGAAACTCCAAAATCTATAAACACCCACAACTCATAACTCATAATCCCCCACAATTCATAACCCATAATCCCTTCCCTCCCTTTTCCCCAAAACGAGTAAAAGATTCCCCACTATCGTAAATTTCCCGGGTGCTATCGCGTATTTCCCAAGGGGGAGATTTTTGGTGTTCTATTTGTT
>PLEB01000043.1 GCA_003136915.1 Chitinophagaceae bacterium | reverse complement strand
ATTGATTTCCTTTGGCTAAACAGGATAATAAAGGAAAGAAAATCTGATTGGTTTATTTCAGTTTTGAAAAAAGGTGAATTAAATAATACTGTTAATTATTTAATAGGATTGACAGACAAAACTTTTCATAAAAATGAACAATCATTTGTAAAAATTAATAAGCCTGATAATCTTATTATTCTGGAATACACAAGAACTCCTTTCGAATATTATGCAAGAGCTAAATTTTTTGTGCTGCCGGCTGATATTATTTTTGCAAACAATTCTTTATTGGAAGCAATGAGTTGTGGTGTTGTGCCGCTTATTTCAGATATGCCGGGCGCTTCAATGATAGTAGAAGACGGAAAAAGTGGTTTTATTTTCAGACATACACAACATGATTTTGAGATAGTAATAGTAAAAGCCTCCCGGTTAACGAATGAACAGTACAGTCAATTTTCAAAAGCTGCAAAAGAAAAAATAGCGAGAGATTTTTCTCCATAAAAATATTTAGAAGGCTTAAAAGAAATGTATGAATTAATGTAAGAATTGCTAGCCATTAATTAATTTGTATCAGCTTCTCTTGTAAATTTTATTTCTGTGTATTGTAATTTTTATTTAATTAAATTAATCTTAGCGGCGATTTTTTTATTGCAAACCAGGAAATTGAAGTGTACATCCCTTTTTATATGTTCTGCCAATTTTACCTCTCCTGTTTCTTCATTGATATTAAAATATAAATATCCTTTTCCATCAAATAATTCCTGTAATTGACTTCCTATTATGTCATTTAAAACTTCTACTAAAATAGTGGGTTTAAATTTTTCCAAATAAATTCCAAGCCCTTCGATAACTTCTGCCTCGTAAGTTTCAACGTCAAGCTTAATGAGATCTAATTTTTCAATTTTTGCCTGTTCAATAAAAGTATCGAGCCGTATGGTTTTGATAGTTGTGGGAATTACATGGGTGCCGGCGGGATTCAGATTTTTATTAACGGTTACAGAATATACATGGTCAGTTGGCAAATCATAAATAGTGGCGGTTCCATTTCCATTCGAAGCAGCATATTCTAAACAAGTCGTATCATATTTATTAAGGGTTTGATTATATTGAAGCTTTTCAAAAATGCGTTTCACAGGTTCAAACGCATACACTTTTGATCGGGGGTTTAAAGCTTTAGCAACTAAAGAATACATCCCCGTATTAGCTCCAACATCGAAAATTACGTCTGCATTTTTTACCAATTCAAGCCATAATTTCATAGACGAAGCTTCCCATTCCCCGGTGAGCCCGGCCCAAAAAATACTATTTTCTATACTGAAACCATAGTTCTTTACCTTAAAGGAATGTGACGCATCTACCGGAACAGTAAAAATTCCCCTAAAGCGTAAATACCAATAGTTATTCTTTTTTAATTTTGCATAGCGCCTGATTACCTTATACACATTTTTAAGCGGCAGTGATAAATAAAGATTTTTCAAACCGCTGACCCACTTTTTCGCTCTCATGAATTCTTTAAGTTTTAGAAAGGTTTAAAAGTAAATTAAGACTCACAACTAAATAGTCGACCCTTAAAAACCACTGTAATCCACAATTGGTAAGGGTTTGTGGATAAATTAAGTTGTAAAAATATGCATGAAAATTGAACTTTATATTCAAAACCTTGCAGATTTTTTTATGCTATCAAAAAAACAAAATACTCCCCAGCTTGGCTTTTACTCTACATTTGAAGAGCAACTCAGCCACCAACATCCGCTGTATATTTTAGCCAATACAATCAACTGGAATATTTTTGAAGAAGCTTTTTCACAATTGTATTCTGATGAAGGCCGTCCGGCAAAACCTATTCGGTTGATGGTATCCTTACTAATACTAAAACATATTCGTAATATTAGTGTTGAGAGTGTAGTAGAACAATGGTTTGAAAATATCTACTACCAATATTTGAGTGGAGAAAAATCGTACGCTTGCGGGATGCCTTGCGAGCCTACTGATCTGGTACATTTTAGAAATAGAATTGGACACAAGGGAGTAGAATTGATTTTAAAAGAAAGCATCCGCATTAATGGTAAAGATGGCCAGGAACAGGAAGCTACTACAGATACAACAGTGCAGGAAAAAAATATTACCTATCCGACAGATAATAAACTGCATCGCAGGATTATAAAAAAATGTATAGCCATTGCAGATAAAGGTGATATTGAATTACGGCAAAGTTATACGCGTACCCTGAAAAGATTATTAATGGACCAACGCTTCAGGAATCATCCCAGGAATAAAGGCAAAGCCAAAAAAGCAGATAAAAAAGTAAAAACTATTGCCGGAAGATTAGTAAGAGAATTAGAACGCAAACTGTCGCCAAATCTACATCAGAGCAACCTGGCTTTATTCAAAAGAGTACTGGCTCAAAAGAAGTCTGACAGCAATAAAATTTACAGCCTGCACGAACCGCATACTCAATGTATCAGCAAAGGAAAAGAACATAAGAAGTACGAGTTTGGCTCAAAGGTTTCAATCATTACCACAAAAAATACAGGAGTGATCATTGGCGCTATCAATATTGCAAAAAATGTACATGACAGCAAAACATTACAACCTGCCCTGGAGCAACAACAACGATTAACTGGAATAATTCTTAAAAATAATTTTGTTGACCGTGGATATCGGGGAGTCAAAGAAATACGGGGAACAAAAATAATTATACCTGACACGCCTGGAAAAAACAGAACGCCTTATGAGAAGCAAAAATTACGGAAGGGATTTAAACGAAGAGCGGCCATT
>PLEB01000022.1 GCA_003136915.1 Chitinophagaceae bacterium | reverse complement strand
CCAGTATTGAACACATGGGTATTGTAATGCTGGGAATTGTAGCCGGTGGTGTTGGTTATTATGGAGCGATTTTACATATTATTCTACATGCTTTTGTTAAATCAAGCCTGTTCTTTCAGATGGGGCAGATTTACCGCATTTATAAAAGCAAGAGTATTTATTACGTAGGCAATTATTTTAAATATAATCCTACCGGATCCATCGTGATACTGTTGGGTTTCTTTTTTGCAACAGCCATGCCCCCCTCCGGTTTATTTATCAGCGAATTCATGATTTTCCGTTCATTATTTGAAGCAAATTATTTACCAGTATTGATTCTCATAATGATTCTTTTAACGATGATTATTTGGGCTTTCGGGAAAAACATCTTTAAGTTACTATTTTCTCCAGCCGTTGATTTTAAGGAAGATGATATCGAAAGAATAAACCCGGCGGAATCTAGCTCACAATTTATATTACTTGGCTTAGTTGTTTACCTCGGGCTGAACCCACCACAAGAATTTGTAACTCTGATAGATGAAGCAATTAAAAACCTACCACATTGATATGAATTATATAAGTCTTAAAAATAATCAAACCATTCCCATCTCCTCTATCCCGGAGTTGGATTACTCCTCATTTTTAGACCTAAATGTCTTNNGTATTGCCAATGACGAATTAAACGCTATCAATATCTCATCATCTATAGTAGATGTAAAACAACTATTACCATCTTTTACAAAACATAACCTTGTATTTGAAAAATTTGAAAGGGAAATTCATGAAAATTATGGCATAGCTTATACTGATCATCCCTGGCTCAAACCAGTACGTTTTCCTTCAAACCGGTTCAATAATAAAATATCGGTCGCGGATTATCCCTTTTTTAAAATTGAAAGCGAAGAATTGCATGAGGTTGGTGTAGGTCCCATACATGCCGGTATTATTGAACCGGGACATTTTCGATTTATTTGTAACGGAGAGCAGGTCCTTCATCTTGAAATACAATTGGGTTATCAGCACAGAGGTATAGAGCAATTATTTCTTGAAAAGAAAAAACTTCTTCAACGCACTACATTAGCAGAAAACATTGCCGGCGATTCAGTGATCGGCCATACATTAGCTTTTGTAAACCTTTGGGAAAGTCTGTGTAATTGCCTTCCGGGCAGGGATTTAGAGGTAGCGCGCACACTTGCCCTGGAATTGGAGCGAGTGGCTGTTCATACCGGTGATTTAAGCGGCATGTGTACAGATGTAGCTTATCAATTGGGCAGTTCTGTATTTGGAAGGCTGAGAACTCCGGTAATTAATTATTTTCAAAAATGGTGCGGTAACCGCTTGGCAAAAGGGTTAATTAGGCCAGGCAAAACCAATTTCCCATTTACTCATGAATTAGCTTCGCAATTAACAAGATTACTGGATGAATATGAAAAAGACTTTGAAGAAATCTCCGAAGAATTATTCAGTTTGCCGAGCGCACTGGCCAGGTTTGAAAAAACAGGCGTTATTACTACCGAACAAGCCGCAACTATTGGAACGGTTGGCATGGCTGCCAGAATGAGCGCTATTATCAGGGATATTCGTTTTTCACATCCCCATGATTTATATCCGGAATTGCATCATGAACCTCTTATCAAAAATCATGGTGATGTTCATTCAAGAGCCCGTTTGCGAAAAAAAGAAATTAACCAGTCTCTTGGGTATATCAGGCAATTGATACAAATTCCTCCAACGGATGAACATAGTGCATTTCAGCTATCGTCCCCAACTCCAAACTCGTTTACTATTTCTTTAGTTGAAGGATGGAGGGGAGAAATTTGTCATTGCGCCATTACGGATGATAGGGGAGAATTGATCCTCTATAAAATCAAAGATCCCTCTTTCCACAATTGGCTGGCGATGGGCTTAGCAGTTCGGAATAATGAAATTTCTGATTTCCCGATTTGTAATAAAAGTTTTGATTTGAGTTATAGCGGTCATGATTTATAAAAAATAAAGCTGATTAAAATGCTGGACAATCTAAAAATACTTCTGCATCAGGGCAAGTAATACATTCCAGATATTTCAAACGCAATCGTACCGGGCATATTCAGAGGCAGGCCGGTGATCAGCACCGAAATAGTTAATGAAAATGAATTGTCGGAACTATGCCCCACAAATGCCATCTCCACTGCTCCTTTTTGTATTGATTTGGGGAAATGTACGTTTTGCGGAGAGTGTGCCTTTGCATTTCCAAGCAAAATAAAATTTACAACCGACTATAAAATAGCGACCAATGAACGTCATAAGCTCATCATTAAGGAGGGCACCAATAAACCTATTGAACTTAATCCAGAACTGATAAGAAAAGAAATTTATAAATACTTCAGCGGTTCCCTAAAGTTAAGACAGGTTTCTGCCGGTGGGGATAATAGTTGTGAACTGGAATTGAACGCCTGCAGTAACGTAAACTTCGATATGGGCCGTTTTGGGATTGAATTTGTAGCCTCACCCCGCCATGCAGATGGCATTGTAATAACTGGCCCTATCACAGGAAATATGGNNGCCATCAGCGGTGGAATATTTGAAGGAAGCCCGGCCTTAAACAGGAGTTTTCTGTCTAAATATAAAATCGATTTGTTTGTACCCGGTAATCCCATACACCCACTGACATTTATCAATGGGTTGTTACAGTTAATCAAAACAAGATCGTGAGACAAAGTAACACGTATAATATTCATATAAAGGGAATAATAAAAGACTTATTTATTAGTATCCTTCTTTTTATCTTATTTTTCTTCATTAATCTTCGATTTGCTTTTTTTTATCTATAGTTTGTATTTCAATGCTGTTAATCAGGAGGGACATTCTTCAACTGAATCCTGGCTTTATTAAGCGCCACAAAATTTTTTATAAAGATAAAGAATTAGCAGTGCCAGATGGTGTGGACATTTTTGATTTGGGCAAGCCTCCATCCATAGGAAATTTATATAGCTATGTCGAGGTCATAAGAAATATTGCAATTCCTCCAAGGATTATGATCATCCGGTTTAATAATAAATTCCGAATAACACAGTCGGAATTAGATATACTTAATAAAATTATAAAACGGCTTGGCTTACAAAAGATTTTAATCGTTTTTTCGGATGTAAATGTAAATATGCAAAATCACTTCAGACAGACTGGTATCGCTGAAAAGATCGGAGAAGAAAATATATTTTACTTCATCATTGATGCTCTTGAACACACAAAGAATGTCCTTAGATCTAATATGTTTTCTTCTTAGGATCCTCATGAAAGCAATGGTTGATTTGAATCCGCGTTCATTCTTTCTGTTACAATTCAT
>PLEB01000405.1:572-2577 GCA_003136915.1 Chitinophagaceae bacterium | reverse complement strand
AGGTAAAAAGCTGTGGAACCAGTACACACAGGATAACCTCCGTAATCAGGAAAAGTGACCTGGATCGTGTTCGTGTTCCAGGAAACAATGGTTGGGTCAGGGCTCATGTATTCTTTATTTTGGCCCTGATCATAATTGAAGGCCCGAACAGAACTGGCTACTGAGCGGTCACCAAAAAGGAGTCCCGCTACTGAAGCATTTTCTGTCGAGGAAACTGTATCCGGATTTACCGAGTTGATCTGAGGATAAAATAAAAATGAATAAATATTGCTGACTATATTATTAACCGTTACCGTTACTGGTGCAGGATTGGGAAGATCATTTGCAGGTATGAAGCTTTGTTTAGTGAGGTTGTCCTGGCCGTTGCCATTGTCTGAATAGGTGAAGCCCGGAACAACCTGACCGCCAATCATAACAATGGATGCAACCGGATCAAAATGCTGGCCCGTAATTCCAAATAAGCCATTGAAGACCACATTGGTGATTACCGGAGCCAACCCGAGATAAGTAAATACGGGTCCGCCAACCTGTTCATTTCGCACTGCAACACTAATATTTCCGGTGCCGGCTCCGGAAGGCGCAACCACTTGCATCGTAGTATCGGTAGTTTGATTCACGGAGGCAATTGTTCCGTTGAATCTGACTGTATCCTCCGTTAAAATAAGGCTGAATCCTTTTCCTTTAAATGTAACCAGGGTATTGGCGTTGCCGCTGTCCGGACTTATGGAAAAAACTGCCACCGCGTCTTCGGATAATGTTGTATTGGTCTTCCTGCATAAACAGCATAGGAACGGAATGAGCAAGATCAGCAAACCTGCTTTTATGGTTTTCAGTGGCTTCATAATTTTTCTTTTTCAGTGAGCATTATGGTCTTAATATCACTAAGCGCTGACTCCTCCCCGTCTTTGTAAACTGCCTTGATAGCATATTGGTAAGTGCCAGGAATGGTTTTGTCCTCGTAGCCGGTATTGACCCCCGGAATATTGCCAGCCATTTTCAAACCTTTATTATCACTGCCTTTGAACAGGATATAATAACTGATCTCTCCCGCAGGTACCACCCAGTGCATGGATACAGTGTTTTTATCCTGGGCCATAACCACTTCGAATTTTTTTATTTCGTTTTTGTATCCTTTACCATATACATACACATGTAAGGGGAAGGATTTACCTGAATGCAATCCGCTGCTGTCAATGGTTTCTATGCTGTATATATAATTTTGTTTCGAAGCGACTGATTTGTCAGTAAATACCGAATCTTTCGGCTTAAACCTGGAAACAGATATCCACTCTCCGGAGTTGTCCTGTTTCCGGTACAAGATCTGTTGCGCCACGTCGTTGCTGGCGCTTGGATACCATCTTATGATTATTGCACTATCCGTAACCCGGAATCCTTTGATAATTGCTGACACGGGAGGAACTTTATCCGGTTTGTCTAAAACCAGCACGGCCGAAGACGGGCTCGGATTCATGGAACGGTCGTAGGCTATTACCTTATAATAGATTTTTTTCGTCAGTGTTTTCAGTGTTATGGAATCCGNNCCTGCAAGATCCGCCTCCTTCCCCCAATTCCAGTGAACAGATACATGCCCGTTGGAATCAATTTTGCCTGTCAGTCCAACTGGCTGAGCAGGGGGCGTATGATCCTCCACATTCATATAGGCGGGCATGGAACGCCCTGCATTGCCCGCGGTATCCACGGCTGCAACAATATAATAATTCGGTGCATCTGTTGAAGGATGATCATCTGTAAAACTATTCGTTTCAAAAGGAAGAAAATCCTTACTGATCGGAATAAAGGGTCCTTTGAGATTTGTGCTACGCCCGACTACATAACCTTTGAAATCCTTTTCCTTTTCCTTCTTCATCCATTGCAACTGGATGGCCCCGGATCCCTTTATATTTTTGATGGAACTAATTACAGGATAATGAGGGGCAGTAAGATCTACTGCGTGAATGACCAATACCGGGGATGGATCGGAATGGTCGCCAAATGCATTAATCCC
>PLEB01000405.1:0-490 GCA_003136915.1 Chitinophagaceae bacterium | reverse complement strand
ATAAGAACCCTGCCAGTATCAATCGAAACATTTGCCCTGGTTTGTGCCGGCACAAGTGTATATAAGTAATATAAATCTTTTCTTGCCTGCCTTTCTACAAAGCGGAGTCCGAGCCCATCTGCTATTGCCGGATCAAAATCGGCTAAGAGAAGAGCAAAACCAAAACGGCTTTGTTGCTCATTATATTTTTCAGCAATATTATTAAACGAATTTCCTTGCTTTCCATTATCAAATGAAACAGTTTTTGCAAAAACAATCTGGGCTGCAACAGCAGATAAACTATCATGCGAAGATTTAAAATAATTCCCCCAGGTGTCGAGCTTCCACGGAGAAATAATCTTTGAAGAGGAATCCATCAGGGTGAATACATTTTTTTGCCCTTTTCTGAAAACCTTTCTTTTCAGGAGAAAACCGTTTTTCTGGGAAAGCAGCCATGATACTGAATTTCCAGGCGCCCAGCGAACCACAATAGAATCGCCATAATTCTGAG
>PLEB01000064.1:3687-3994 GCA_003136915.1 Chitinophagaceae bacterium | reverse complement strand
GCGCCAAAGTGATCCTCCATATTCATGATAGCTATTGCCCTCATGGAGCCGGGCAAATCGGATCGCAGCGTATTGCCAAGAGACGTCAATTCAAATTCGTTGTTTTCATTTTCAAAAAATATACCGATACTGCTTAGCGCCCTCAACAGTCGGTAGAGAGAAGGCTCATGCGTCTTCGTTTCGACAGCCAGTTGAGATGCCGTTTTCGGTTTTTCAATCAGACGGTCCGCAATATCCAGTTTTACTGCGGTATAAATACAGCAGGATGTCCAGAGACCGGTAATCATCTGCATCATCTGTGCAGATG